>CAVBAM010000223.1:0-3380 GCA_963593315.1 Candidatus Methanomethylophilaceae archaeon
CAGTAATCCCCGCAGATCGAATTCGTGGGGTCGAGCGAAAGCTCGACCAGGCCATCAGCGACACCGGGACGGGGCACCCCAGCCGGCCGACCGAGGCCGACCGCGCGCTGGCGGCCATCGCCGCGGCCGACGAAAACCCCAACGAAACCGCCCGCGCCATCATCGCCCACTACGAGGCGACGGACGTGGCGGCGCAGCCCTGCGCGCGCACCATCCCCTTCAGCTCCGACAAAAAATGGTCGGGCGCAGTGCTCGCCGACGGCAGCGCCTACGTGATGGGCGCCGCGCAGTTCGTGCTGGGCGACGCCTACGAAACCGTCCGCGAACAGGCCGAACAGCTCGCCAGCGAAGCGCGCCTGCTGCTCGTGGCACGCGTCGAGGGCTTCACCGACGAAGGTGACATCATCGGTGCGCCCGTCCCCGTCGGCTTCGTCGGCATCCGCGACAAAATCCGCGCGACCGCCGCCGAGACCATCGGCTACTTCAAGGAGCAGGGCGTGCGCGTGCTCGTCATTTCCGGCGACGATCCGCGCACCGTTTCCGGCATCGCCGCGCAGGTGGGCGTCGAGCGCGCCGACGACTTCGTGGATGCCACCACGCTTCGAAGCGACGCCGAGTTGGAAGCGGCCCTCGCGCACGCGAGCGTGTTCGGCCGCGTGAAACCCGAGCAGAAGAAGGCCTTCGTCACCGCGCTGCAGAAAGCCGGCCACACCGTGGCCATGACCGGCGACGGCGTCAACGACACGCTGGCGCTCAAGGCTTCCGACTGCGGCGTCGCCATGGCCGCCGGCTCCGACGCCGCGCGCAACGTGGCGCACCTGGTGCTCGTCGACAACGATTTCGCCAGCATGCCGAAGGTCGTCGCGGAAGGCCGGCGCTCCATCAACAACCTGCAGCGCTCGGCGTCGCTATTCCTGGTGAAAACCCTGCTGTCCATCATCGGCGCCGCCGCGTTCCTGGTCCTGCCGTGGCAGTACCCCTTCCAGCCCATCCAAATCACACTCGTCAGCGCGTTCGCCATCGGCATCCCGTCGTTCGTGCTGGCGCTGGAGCCGAACCACGACCGCGTGAAGGGCCACTTCCTGGAAAACGTCATCGTGCGCAGCATACCCGGCGCGGCGACGACCATCGTCGCGGTCATCGCGCTGAACATCATCGGCTATGAAGTGCTCGGGCTCGACTATGGGCAGGTCTCGACCCTGTGCACGCTATGCATGGCATGGGTCGGCGCGAACCTGGTGTTCCGCCTGTCGCTGCCGCTGACGCCCATCCGTGTGGCGCTGCTCGTGGTGGTCGTGGGCGGGACGGTCGGCGGGGCGGTGCTCGCGCCCGGCCTGTTCGCCATTTCCCCGTTCACCACCGACATGACGATGCTCTACGTTCCCTGCGCCATCGTCGCGGCCATTCTGTTTCACGTGTTGTTCGTTGTGCTTGACGCGTGGCACGCTGCCCGTCAGGCAAAATTGGTGTAGATTATACAAACCGTCAACGAATACGCGATCGGGCCGACGCGGGGCGCGGGGCGCCCGGTGTCCCGGCACGCCGGCACGCCGAGGCGTTAACGCCGGCCACGGGCCGCGGGCCCGATCGCTTCCAAGGAGGACCGCTTCATGACCACATACCAGCGCCTGCTGAGAACGACCAGCATCCTGCTTGCCATCGTAGCTTCCGTATTGCTTATCGGCAGCCTCGTCTCGGTCTCCTTGGTAGCGTTCCTGCTCGCCCTCACCGACGGCGCCCTGGGCATCGACGTCGGCCCCTCGTTCTCAGCCGATGATCGCCAGCAGATCATGAATATGCTGTTCATGATCCCGCTCATGATGACGGAGTGCATGATCGGAGTCATAGCCGGCTTCATGGGTAACAAGGCCGCCAAGCATCCCGACAAGACGAAGCCGGCTATCATCTGGCTTGCCCTCTTCGTCGGCATCGAGGCCGTCACCACCATCTATTACTCCGCCACCGGCGGATTCAACGCCGAAAGCGTCGCAATGACGCTGATCCCCATCCTCTTGGCCGTGCTCGGCATCGTCGGCGCGCGCAACGTCGGCGGGGAATTCTCCGAGGGCGCCGCCAAGGACATCCGGGAGATCAAGGGCGACAAATACAAGTCCGAGCTGGGATTCATCCGCGTCATTCAGGTGTGCTTCCTGCTCAATGTCTGCGCATCGCTTGCCCTGTGCTCCATGATGGCGAGCAGCAGCTTCACCTTCTCGTTCTCGCAGGTTTTGGACTTCCTGAATCTGGTGCTCGACGGCGTGGGCTTCTACCTCATCTTCCTGCGTTCGAAGGCCGCGCGTTACTGGATCATGGGACTTTCCGCCTTCAACATCGTCGCCGGCGTGCTGTACAGCCTCATCTCCGGCGAGTTCAGCGCCGCCACGCAGCTGGCCCTATCCGCGTGGGATATCTTCCTGCTGCTGTACTTCGGCCTGGCCCGCCGCCCGCGCGAGGCGCTCACCGAAACCTTCGACGCCACCTACCGCAAGCGCATACAGGTGGAGGCCTGGGATATCTGGAAGCCCCGCACGTGGGAATTCTGGCGCAACATGATCGTCTACTTCTGCCTGTTCTCCATCGTGGGGCATTGGATGGAAGCCGGGCTGTGTTTGTTCATCAAGTGGGGCATCGTGCCGGGCATTTACGACCCGAACAGCGGCATCTGGCGCGACTACCTCAGCCCCTTCCCCGTGTACGGCTTCGGGATGGTGGCGTGCGGTCTTTTGCTCTACCCCATCAAAACCAAGCTGCAGGAGAAGCTGGGCGGGGTTTGGAAGCCGCTTTTGGCCAGCTTCGTCATCAACACGCTGGTGTGCTCGGCCATCGAGCTGATTTTGGGCCTGACGTCGAACATGCCGGTAGACGGCGTGTATCCGCTGTGGGATTACAGCACCATGCCGTTCAACTTCATGGGGCAGATCTGCCTGCAGAACTCGACGGCGTTCGGCGTGGTCGCGACGCTGATGACCTGGGCGGTGTGGCCGGCGCTGCAACGCCTTTCGGCCAAGATGCCCAACGACGTGCGCAAGGCGTTCTTCGTGGCGGTCGTGGTGTTCTACGCGTTCGTCTGCTGCCTATACCTGCTGAAGCTGGGGAATTTGCAGTAGGTTGCCGGGCGGCAAGGTTGCCGCATCCCGAACGACGCCCCGCCCGACGCGGACCCGCCAGCCGACAGGCAGGCGAACCCGCCACCCGCCTGGACGTCGTAAACACAACTCGGCCCGCATTGAGAATATGTGACGCGCCCTTCGGGCGCTGATTTTATACTGCGCGAGCTGTCGCTCGCGCCTACGAATCTCGGCCGGAAATCAACCCTGAACTGGGACTTTTTCGTAGGTTCGAGCGACAGCTCGAACATTATTAGAGAGCGCCGTAGGCGC
>CAVBAM010000224.1:0-3364 GCA_963593315.1 Candidatus Methanomethylophilaceae archaeon
ACGACGGCTTGGCCTACGAGATCTGCCGTCAGGCCGAGGTGCTTGAGGAAGGCGGGCAGATTTACCAGGAAACGCGCCACTGGGACCCGACGATGAAGCACACCATCGTCATGCGCGTGAAGGAGACGGCCGACGACTACCGCCTGTTCCCCGAGCCCGACCTGGCGCCCTACGACCTGTCCGACGAGTTCATCGAGGGCGTGCGCGCGAAGCTGCCTGAGCTGCCCGACCAGAAGGCCGCCCGCTACGCCGCCGATTTCGGGCTTTCGGCCTATGACGCGCGTCATCTGGTCGATCATCGCGTGACGGCTTCGTTCTTCGAGGGCTGCATGGAGGCCGCCGGCGCCGACGCAGCTAAGCTGGCGAAGCCCGTGGCGAACCTGGTGATCAACGATGTGTCGGCCTGGCTGAACGCCAACGAGGGAGCCGATTTGGGCGCGAGCCCGCTGACGCCGGCGCGCGCGGTCGAGCTGGTGCGCATGCTTGCCGACGACACCATTTCGTCCAAGCAGGCCAAGGAAGTGTTCGCGGCCGTCATGGACGAGGACAAGGATCCCGCGGCCATCGTCGAGGAGCGCGGCATGAAACAGGTGTCCGACACGGGAGCCATCGAGGCCGTGGTGGCCGAGGTGGTCGCGGCGCATCCGGACGAGGTCGCGCGCTACAAGGAAGGCAACCAGAAGCTGATCGGGTTCTTCGTCGGCCAGTGCATGAAGCAGATGCGCGGCCAGGGCAACCCCAAGGTGATCAACCAGCTGTTGGCCAAGAAGCTGAACGAGTAAGCGGTCGTAGCCGGCCGAGCGCCGGCAAGTCGGCCCGCCCGATGCTCCGGCTTCGCCGGAGTGCGCGCTCTTGCGAACGCGCCTACATAATCTCTTTGGGGGCGTTATGTCTACGCCCACGAGGCCGCCCTCCTAAGGCTGGGCGGCCTCGCTGTTTCGCTACCTCCCGCGCGCAGGCTAAGCGGTCTTCCCTTCGGCTTTCCCCGCCTCTTCCGCATCCAGCAGCTCGCGGGCGTGCGCGATGGCGTCGTCGATGTTGGGGCGGAAGTGCTCCTCGCCGACCATGTCTACGAACCCGGCGCGCCGCATTGTCTTCATGGGCTGCTCGTTCGCATGGCTGAAGATCAAGCGCACGCCGTGCTCGGTGCAGTAGTCGTAGAGATTCTCCAGCGCGTTCATGCCGGTCGCGTCGAGCGAGGGCACGCCGCGCATGCGGATGATCAGGTATTTCGTGAAATCCTTGACCGAGATGTCGGAAATGCGGTCGGTCATGCCGAAGAACATGGGGCCGTTGATCTCGTAGACGCGCACGCTTTTCGGCAGCTCGCGCAGGTGCGTGACCTCGGAGTCCTTGTCGCAGAAGTAGGTCCAGCCTTTGACCTCGGTTTCCTCGCTCACCATCTTCATGAACAGCACCACGGTGATGAGCATGCCCACGGCAATGGCGGTGACCAGGTCGAACACCACGGTCAGGGCGAACGTCAGCACCAGGCACGCCACGGCGCCCTTCGAGGCGGTGGTGCACAGGTGCGCGAAGTTGCGCCAGCCCGACATGTTGTAGGCCACTTGTAAAAGGATGGCCGCGATGGTGGGCATGGGGATGAGTGCGGCGTAGGGCATCAAAAACACCAGCACGACCAGCAGCACGACGGCGTGCACCATGCCGGCAATGGGTGTGCGGCCGCCGCTTTTCACGTTGGCCGCGGTGCGCGCGATGGCGCCCGTGGCGGGGATGCCGCCGAACAGCACCGAGCCCATGTTGCCCACGCCCTGCGCCACCAGCTCCATGTTGCAGCGGTGGTGGCTGGAAATCATGGAGTCGGCGACCACGCACGAAAGCAGCGATTCGATGGCCGCCAGGATGGCGATGGTGATGCCGTTGGCCAGTTCGTTGCGGAACAGGTCCAGGTCAAGCTGCGGGATATGCAGCGACGGGAGGCCGGCTTGGATGGTGTACAGGTCGCCGATGGTGTTCACGTCCATGTTGAACACCGGCACGATGATCATGCCGACGATGACGGCGACAAGCGAGCCGGGGATGTTCTTCGACACCTTCGGCCACACGATGAGGATGGCCAGGCAGATGACGCCGACCAGCAGCGCCTGCCAGTTGAACGTGCCGATGTTGGTGGCGATGGCGGAGAGCTTGTCGGTGGTGTCGATGGTGGTGGTGCCGGCGGGGTAGACAAGGCCGAGGAAGTCCTTGACCTGGCCGATCACGATGGTGACGGCGATGCCGGCGGTGAAGCCCGTGGTGATGGTGTACGGCACGAAGCGGATGAGCGTGCCCAGCTTTAAAAGGCCCATCAGCACCAGCAGGATGCCCGCGATGATGGTGGCGGCTACCAACCCGTCAAGCCCGTCGGTGGCTACGATGCCGGCTACGATGGTGGCGAAGGCGGCGGTGGGGCCGGAGATTTGCACGCGGCTGCCGCCTAAGAACGCAATGAGGAACCCGGCGACGATGGCGGTGTAAAGGCCTTGTTCTGGGCCGACGCCCGAGGCAATTGCCAGGGCGATTGACAGCGGCAGCGCCACGACGGCAACCACGATGCCCGACACGATGTCGCGGGGGATTTGCTGGCGCAGCTCCTCGCGGCTGGAATGCTTGATGATGCTGAACAGAATAGGTTTGATCTTGTCGTGCTGCATGGTTCCGTTTCTTTGTTTGGCGCTTGGTGAGCTTTGCGGCGCGGGCGGGCGGCAGGCGCAAAAGCGACCTACGAGGCCGGTCGGCCTCGGGAAACGGTGCGATATGCGTGATTGCGCGACTCCCCTCGTCGCAAAGGGATACCAATAGTAACGCTTTGGAAACGTTTAGGGTCTGGCACCACAAAAACGCCAGCCACGAGTGGGGGCGGCGGGGGTGCGGGGTGGCGACGGGCGGCTTACAGAACCCAGAAACCGATCCAGCCGAGGGCGATTCCCGCAGCCGCGCCGGCAATGACGTCGCGAGGGAAATGCACGCCGCCCACAACGCGCAGCGCGGCCAAAACGCACCCCAGCGCCAGGACGACGGGTCCCGACCAGGGAAGCGGGCAGCAGGCGCAAAACGTCATGCCGATGATGAAGATGCTGAACGTATGGCGGCTGGGGAAGGAGTTTCCGATCGTGTCCTTGGGAATGACGGGCGGCGTGTTGAAGACCGTGTAGGGGCGCGGCGCATTGACGGCACGTCGGAGAATGGTGACCAAAACGAAGGATATTCCGGGCACGAGCAGCGCGTAGAGCAGCGCCGAGGGGCTATCGATCGGCGTTCCCGCCCGCGCGTTGACCAGGCCTAGCAGGCCCGCGCCGCCCGCCGCGGCAGGGTCGGCGCCCGTTGCGGCCGCGCTTGCCGCGCCGCTTGCGGCAGCGAGTGC
>CAVBAM010000225.1:0-3354 GCA_963593315.1 Candidatus Methanomethylophilaceae archaeon
GTTCCCGCCTGCCCTTGCGGGCCGGCCGCCGGTCCGCTTCCGCGTTCGGCGCGAGGAAGTACTTTACGCTCCTCCCCTTAGCTTGGCAAGAGCTAAGGGCCTAAAAGGTGTTTACTTCACAGTTTGCACACATATCAAGCGAAATGCCCGTCATTGTTATTGCGATGAAGAGCTTCTTCGAACTAGCCGCTTCTTTACTCATGAGATGAATTTTGCGATCTTCGAGACTCTGAAAACATGCATTTACCTGCGCATACACTTCCTGCAACAGCAAAGCGCCCCGACAACCTCACCGATTGCCAGGGCGCTTTGGCCACTTCTCTATAAATGAGGATGCGACTACGCTAGCTTCACGAACTTGCGTTTGCCAACCTGAACGACCGCTCCTTCAAGCCCCGCCGGATCGACGTTGTAGGACTTTGCGGGAACCTGCTCGCCATTGATCTTCACACCGCCGCCATCGATCATGCGACGCGCATCGCCTACGCTTGAGCACATGCCCGCCTCGGCGAGGAGCTTGGCCAGATATACCTTGCCCTCTTCGTTCGGCGTGAGATCCGCCGCAAACTCGGGGATGTCCTCGGGCATCTCGTGTTGCTTGAACACGCGATCGAAAGCTTCCTCTGCTTCCGTTGCAGCAGCTTCACCATGATAGGCGGCTACGATATTGCGAGCCAATGCGCGCTTCACCTTATTAGGATGCAACGAATCGTTGGCGAGACCTTCCTCGATCTTGTCGATTTCGTCCACGGAAAGCGTCGAGGCCAGTCGATAGTACTTGACCATGAGCTCGTCGGGGATGGACATGACCTTCCCGAACATATCATCCGCCTCATCGGTCAGCCCCACGTAGTTGCCGTAGCTCTTGGACATCTTGCGAACGCCGTCGGTTCCCTCCAGCAGCGGCATGGTCATCGCAATCTGCGGCTCCATGTCCATCTTCTCCATGAGATCGCGACCCGCAAGCAAGTTGAACAGCTGATCGGTGCCGCCCATTTCCACATCGGCCTCGATTTTCACCGAGTCGAACGCCTGCATGACCGGGTAGAGGAACTCGTGCAGGGCGATGGGGGTTTGCGATTTATAGCGCTTCGTGAAGTCGTCGCGCTCGAGAATGCGGGCAACCGTGAACTTGCTGCACAGCTCCAGCAGGCCCTTCAGATCGAGGGAGAGGATCCAGTCCGCGTTGTACACGATGTTCGTCTTTTCCGGATCCAGGATCTTCATGGCCTGATTGACGTAGGTTTCGGCATTTTGCTGAACCTGCTCTTGGGAAAGCTGCGGGCGCGTGGTGTTCTTGCCCGAAGGGTCGCCGATGAGCGCCGTGCCATTGCCGATGATGAGCGTCACCTTGTGGCCGAGATCTTGGAACTGGCGCATCTTGCGCAAGGGGACCGCATGGCCGAGGTGCAAATCGGGGCTTGTGGGGTCGACGCCGAGCTTGATGTTCAGCGGCTTGCCCCGCTTGAGCTTTTCCAGCAATGCGTTTTCGGGCACGATTTGCGCGGCGCCCGACTTGATGATGTGCAGTTGTTCTTCCGCGGATAGCATGATTTCCTCTTCCTATTACACGATTGCCCGGGATTCTATCATAGGAGCACCGGGCTTGATGGCTTCCTACGCAACACCCCTAAACAGATGGCCGCTCGTGGCGCCTTCCTTCTTCGGCAACGAATCGCCATGAGCGTGGGCTACGTTGCGCGCCTTGACGATGCGCGTCACGGCCTGCGTGGTTTCGTCGACGTTCATGAGCGTCGCATCCACCATCAGCCACGTCACCCCCGCCTGGATGATTTCCGGCAGGGCATGCGCGACGTCGAGCTCGACGCTGTTGAACAGGCGGCTGCGGCCGAGCTGGTCAGTCACCACCGGGAATTCATAGCCCTTGCGGTCCTTCAGGAAATGCGGGCTTTTGCGTCGCGCGCAAGTGGCGCATTTTTCATTGCAGGGGCCTTGGCTCATGAGCAAACAATGCTCGGTGACCATGAGCTCTTGGCGGCCGATCACGCAAAGCCCGAGTTCGACGGCGGATCCTTCGGTCAGTTCCTTGATTTGGGAAAGGCGCAACTCCGGCGAGAGCCATACGCGCTTGGCACCGAGAGAGACCGCCTCGTCAAGCGAAACCGCATTCGTGATGGGAACATGCGATCCGACCTCGACGATTGCGCCCGCCTCCGCGGCGCGCACAACGGACGCCAGACTGTCGGCCACGACGGGAGCTCCCTCGTGCACCGACTTCCAGGGGTCGAACCCGCACTGAGCCTCACGCGAAAGACCGAGCGCATCATGATCGATAGCGGGAAGCACGACGGTGCACTGCTTCGGATAGCTTGCCTGCTCGACGGTTTCGGACACCTGGCCTGCAACCGTCGCCTGCCCATGAGTAAGGTTGAGCGCATTCACATAAATGGCGTCGGCACCGGCACGCTTCGCCGCACGGGCACATGCCGGATTCGAAGCGAGAACGGCGATGCGAACGCCACCGGAAGGCACCCCGTGATGCCACGGTCTCTCCTCCGAACGCGACAAGGTGCGGTCGCGCTTGCCGGACAGCAATGCGCAGGAAAGGTTGTCAAGCGCCTCCGCGCGCACATGATGCAACTGGGAAAAACCTATTCCGACGCCTTCGTCCATCTCGACGGTCAGGCTGGCAAGCGAAAAGGGCGTCTGTCCCAAACGGTCCACGTGCGAGCGGACATCCGCCTCCGAGACGGCCTTGGTGCGCGCCGGCTCAACCGTCGGCCCGTCTGCCACACCGACAGTGTCGACCTCGCCCAGCGCGCCGACCGAAGCAAGCGCGCGGGCGTTTTCGGGAACATCGGCAAGGCGAAATTCCGCATGCAGGGGGGCGCCTACGCGCAATTTGACAACGCCTTCCACGGCAATGCGGGGCTCGAAGGGATTTTCGGGAATTGACGAGGAAGCCTGCCTGACGCGGAAAACCCTATCGCCAGCATGCGCGCCGCGGGGCTGCTTGTCCAGGACAAGGCGAACTTCGCCCCGCCCCGCCTCCGAAAGCGAGACGACCGTGCTGGCGGCATGGCCCCGCTTCGTCCAGAACTCCAGCACGTCCCCCGCTTGGATTTCCCGCGTAGAGCTTATGAGCACCTGCGATCCCTGCGCATCCTGAACGCGGCCAACACATACGCCCCGGTTATTCGGGCGGCCGTAACTCATGATTTCGTTGCCGCGCTCGCCCTCGAGGTAAGCGGTGGTGAACCCGCGCGAGAACGCCTCCGCCAAAATGCGCCGTTCGTCCTCGGTCGCGCCTCGCGCTTCGAAGGAGTCGGCCCCCGAAGCGGCCGCCTGGGCGCGCGCGACGAGTACGCAATCAAGCACGGAGCGATACACGCC
>CAVBAM010000226.1:0-3341 GCA_963593315.1 Candidatus Methanomethylophilaceae archaeon
GTAAGACGACGCTTCTGCGCATGTTGTCAACGCTGAGCCGCCCCACGGCAGGCGAGGCGTACCTCATGGGCCTCGACCTGAAGGAGGACGCCGACGCCGCGCGCCAGCATATCGGCCTTATCTCGCACAACTCCATGCTCTATCCCGACCTGACGGCCGAGCAGAACCTGCTTCTGTACGCGAAACTCTACGGTCTGGAAGATCCGCAGGGGCGCGTGATGGAGCTTTTGGAAGCGGTGGAGCTGAAGCATCGCCGGCTCGACGCGGTGCGCACGTTCTCGCGCGGCATGACGCAGCGCCTCTCCATCGCCCGCGCGCTCATTCACGACCCCGACGTGGTGTTCCTCGACGAGCCGTATTCGGGGCTCGACCCGCACGCGATGGACATCTTCGACGACCTCATCGCGCGCAACCGTGAAGGGCGCACCTTCGTCATGGTGAGCCACGATCTGCGCAAGGGCTTCGACATGTGCACGCACGCGCTGATGCTCGCGCGCGGGCGCGTGGTGTCCTTCGAACAGAAGGAGTCGCTCGACTTCGACGAATTCGCCGACTTGTATCGCTCCACGGTGGGAATGGGGGTGGCCTAGATGGGCGCTTCTGAGAACAAGCGTGCGCGCGGGGCGGGCGAGCTGGGCGCTCCCCGTAAGGTGGCCCTTCGCGTGCCCGGCACATTCGCGCAGTACCGCACGCTTTTGCTCAAGGACCTGCAGCAGGAATTCCGCACCAAGGAAATGCTCACGTCCATGGGCATCTACGCGCTGCTCGTGCTTATCGTCTACGGCGCGGCTCTCGGCCAGTCCGCCCAGTCCACCGACGTGTTGCAGATATCGGGCGGGCTTCTGTGGTCGCTCGTGGTGTTCACCAGCCTGCTGGGGCTGAACCGGTCGTTCAATCACGAAAAGGAGCAGGGCTGCCTTGAGGGCATCCTGCTCGTGCCGCTCGACCGCTCCGTCATCTTCTTGGCGAAGGCGACGTCGAACCTGCTGTTTCTGCTGGTCGTCGAAGTCATCGCGGTGCCGCTGTTCTGGTTTTTCTTCTTAACGACGGCAACTCCCGGCCCCGACTTCGCGCTTGCGGCGGTGCCGCTGTTGGTGGGCACCATCGGCGTTGCCGGCATCGGCACGCTGCTTTCCACCATTACGGTGAACACGCGCGGAAAAGATGTTATGCTTGCCGTACTTTTCGTGCCGCTCATCTTCCCGCTGCTGTACGCGTGCGCCTCGGCCACCACGGCGGTCATCGTCGGCGCGGACGGGTACTTCGATGTGTTCGTGCAGTCGCTGGCGCTTGCGGGCGGCTACGACGTCATCATGCTGCTGCTCAGCTGGGTGCTGTACGACTTCGTGATTTCGGCGTAAGCGCCGCGTGCGCCGAGCGCCCTTCGCATAGGAAAGGAAGGCAATGTCCAAGAACAAACCACTGAAGCTGCCCGAAGCGGGGCAGTGGCCCGACAAGGTGGCGCCCTGGGCGCTGCTTGCGGGCATCGTGCTCTCGACGGCGGGTTTCCTCATGGCGTTTCTGTTTGCCGGCCCCGTCAACGGCGCCGCGGTCGACGGCGTGGAGCTCATTGGCGGGCAGATGGTGTCGAACAAGCTTTTGCTGTCGCAGAAGATCTTCTACTTCCATATGCCCTCGGCCATCGTGTCGTTTCTGGCGCTGGCGTTCGGCTGCTACTATAGCGTGCGCTTCCTGGCCACGAAGAACCAGCGTTTCGACACCTGCGCCAAGGTTGCCCTGCAGGTGGCGCTTGTGTTCGTCATCAACACCATGATCACGGGCGACTTGTGGACGCGCTTCGAATGGGGCGTGTGGTGGACCTGGGAGCCGCGCCTGACCACCTACCTCATCCTCATGCTCATCATCATCGCCTACTTCGTGCTGCGCAACGCCATCGACGAACCCGAGCGCCGCGGCACCTATGCGGCCGTCATCGCCATTATCGCGACGATCGACGTGCCCATCTGCTTCATGGTGACGCGCCTTATCCCCTCCAGCGTGCACCCCGTGGTGCTGCGCGAGGGCGGCATGTCCTCCGACATGGGCATGACCGTGGGCGTGTGCATGATCGGGCTTCTGCTGGTGGGCTTCGGGCTGTACCGCCTGCGCTTCCGCCAGGTGCGCGCGGCCGAGCGCGTGCAGGAGCTGAAGGACGAGATCGAGCTGCTCGAGGAGCAGAGCCGCTAGTTTTGTGACCACCGCTGGCGTCGCGCCAGCTTGATGTAGGAGGTTCCCATGAACCCTGTACTCGAGGAAATCTACAGCACCATCATCCCCTCCGCGCCGTTTCTGATCGCCGCGTACGCGCTTCTGTGGGCCGCGCTGCTCATCTACGTGCTGGTGAGCATGTTCGGCATGAAGAAGACCGAGGCGCAGATCGCCGTGCTTGAAGAGGCTGTGGCGGAGCTGAAGGCCAAATAGCCCGCGTGATACAATCGCATGAGCGCATAATGACGGGGTGCCCCTGTGCGGGCGCCCCGTCTTGCATACGAGAAGAGAAAGGTTGCCGATGAAGGCTATCATCCCCGCTGCGGGCCTGGGTTCCCGCTTCCTGCCCGCCACCAAGGCGCAGCCGAAGGAAATGCTGCTCGTGGTGGACCGCCCCGTTATCCAGTACATCGTCGAGGAGGGCCTGGCCTCTGCCGCCGACGAGGTCGTTATCGTGAACAGCCGCGACAAGAAGTCCATCGAGGAGCACTTCTCCCCGAACCCGGAACTGGTTTCCATGCTGCGCGAGCGTGGCAAGGACAAGTACGCCGACGCGGTCGAGCATGCCGGCAACCTCAACGTCAGCTACGTGTATCAGGACGAGCCGCTCGGCTTGGGCCATGCGGTGCACTGCGCGGCCGAAAAGACCGGCAGCGAGCCGTTCTACGTGCTGCTCGGTGACGTTCTGGTGCCCGACAACCAAATGCTGCCCGCCATGCAGAAGGTCTCCGACGAGCACGGCGGCGCGTCCGTGATCGCCGTCATGCCGGTGCCCGACAGCGAGGTGGACCGCTTCGGCGTCATCGCCGGCGCCGCCGTCTCCGACAACGTGTGGAAGGTCGATTCGCTGGTCGAGAAGCCCGCGCTTGAGGATGCCCCGTCGAACTTGGCCGTGTTCGGGCGTTATCTGCTCTCCGCGCGCGTGATGGAGCTGCTTGCCGAGGTGAAGCCCGGCGTGGGCGGCGAAATTCAGCTCACCGATGCGCTGGACGCGGTGCTCAAGGAAGAGGAGATGTACGCGCTCATCATCGATCCGTCCGACGGCTTCGACACCGGCACGGTGGAAAGCTGGTTGGAGACGAACAACATCCTGTTCGAGCGCAAGAACGGGAAGAAGGCGTAAGGTAAGCGCC
>CAVBAM010000227.1:0-3317 GCA_963593315.1 Candidatus Methanomethylophilaceae archaeon
CCACCCCTGCCTCGTCGGCCGCGCCTGCTTCGGCCCCCGCTCCGCCAGCAACCCCCGCTACCTCCGCGCTCAGCCAGCCGGCCGAGGTGACGAGCCTCACCGTGGAGTCGGCCCTCAACGCCGTCACCTTGCTCGGTGCGGCCGTCGCGTTCGTGTGCGGGTTTTTCCTCAGCGTGTTCTGGGCCAACGTCCTCGATGCGGCCGGCGTGCTGGCGGCCGGCCTTGCGGGATGCGCCGCCCTTTGCGCCGCCTTGGGCGTGGCGCGAACCTGCGTTTCCCGCTCGCCCCGCCCCCGTGCCACCCGCGCGGCGCGGCGTCTCGGTATCCTCGCGCTGCTGGCGCCCTGCGTCCTCGCGTCCGTTTTCGCCGTTGCGGCGGTGATCGGCTTCGCGCTCGGCGCCGGTGCCGGCGCGTTCTGGTGCATCGGGCTTCTGCTCGCGGCTAACGCGCTGCTGGCGGCATCTATGCTGTGCGTGCCCATCAAAAGTTTGAGCGCCCCGCTGTGCGCCTGGCGCGCCATCCTGTCGTTGGCGTTGTTCGAGGTGATGCTGGTTGCTGGCGTGCTGCTGCGCCGCGTCATCGGCCTTGACGCCACGCATGTGGTCGCGTCGGCTATCGGCGCGCTCACCATGCTGGTGGTCGTTTTCGCGCTCGTGATGGTGCTGGCCCTGCGGAAATTGCTGACGGTTTCCGAGCAAACGGCCGCCGCCCGTCAGTCGGCCGCCGCCGCGGCTTCTGCAGCCGATGCCGCAGCCCAGCGCGCGGTCGCCGTGCAGCTGGCGGCCGACGAGCGCGACCGCCAGCGCGAGGCCGAGGCATCTTCCCCGCGCGCAAGGCTTCACGACGCGCGCCTCACGGTCGACGAGGCCCGACGGGGGTTCCTCGGCCGCTTCGACCTCACCGAGCGTGAGCTGTCCATCGCGCTCGACTTCCTCGACGGGCGCACCATGGCGGCCACTGCCGAGCACCTGGGCATCTCGGTGAACACGGTGCGCTACAACATGAGCAAGATCTACGCGAAGGTGGGCGTGCAGTCGAAAGGCGAGCTGAAGGCAAAGGCCGACGAAGCCCTCTCGGAGTTCATGGGCGCCGACGCGCGGCGCTGATTTCCTATAATCCGACAACTTTTATCGGGTAAAACCGTTTGGCACCGTTCGCGCCGAAACTATGCTCAAACAAAAATAAATGCTAGTAAAACACCAGGTCAATGCGCCCTGCACAATATGTGTGGGTTCTTCTTTTCCCAGATTAATCTAAGATGGCTATCTATATAGGGGATAGTGCGCCCTAAATCAGGTCGCACGAAAACGAAAGTAAAGGGGAAGGAGGCTCCCTGCATGTTCGGGTTCGATTCAGCGAACGCTGCAGTTGGCCGCACCCATGATAGGCAACGTCGGGGCGCATCGTCGCGCAAGCAGGTGCCCGCACGGGCTGCGCTGCGCGCGGCGAAGGTCGTGCTCGCCCTCGCCCTCGCAAGTTACGTGCTGTGTCCCGGTACCGTGCGCACGGCGCTCGGCATGCCCGGCGCGGACGGCGCGGGCACTTCGGTCGTGAGCTCGCTGCTGGAAGGGCTCGTTTCCGCGGAAGGTGATGCGGACGTCTCCGTCGACGCTGCGCTTTCCGCAACCGATTCCGATGCGGGTACCGAAGCTACAGGCGGCACCGGTACGGGCGGAACGGGCTCTGACAGCGGTTCCGCCACCGACTCCGGCGGCACCACCGGCGGCGGCTCGGACAGCGGCTCCGGCGGCGACACCACGTCGGCCTACGACGTCGGCTTCTACCTCTTCTTCGAGAACACCGCCGACCCCAACAACCCGATATCGGTCAACGAGGTGTCCCCGCGCATCATCGACGCCGCCGGAAGTTTGCAGCTCTACGCGCAAGCCGAAATCGCCGCAACCGGCGACATCGACTGGGCGGGCAACTTGAGCGTGAACACCGCCTGGTCCATCGAGGAAACCTATGACGAGGACGGCAACCCCACCGCAACGCAGCTTGCCGAAATAGATCGCGGCGAGGGTGTCGTGCGCGCGCTCGGGCAGGGCAACGGCAGCGTCAAGGTGCGCTGCACGGCCATGAGCCCCTACGTCGGCTATGCCGAAACCATCGTCCAAATCCAGGGCAACACCGGCGTCCCTTACGTTACCAACATCGAAATCTGCGACGAGAACGGCGACATCATCGCCAACGACGCCGAGACGCGCATCGAATCCGAGGCGTTCGGCCTCGAGAAGCACTTCTATGCGCAGGTCAGCTACGTGGATCCGATCACCGGCGAAACCTCGGTCAAAAGTACGTTCGCGGGCGATACCGTCCCCGGCATCTCCTGGAGCGTCTCCGGCGATTCGGGCGTGTGCTACGTCAACCCCGACACCGGCGTGGTGGTCCCGCAGAAGACGGGCACGATCACGTTGCGCTGTGCCATTGCCGGCGCGGGGCAGCTCGGCGACACCATCGAGGACAAGGTGACCCTGCTGCTCGGCGGCGACGAGCTGCAACCCGACCGCGACTATCAGCCGGTCGACTACATAAAGGTAGTGGTGAAGTACGCCGCTGAGGACAAGTCGAACTACGCCTCGCGCGAGGACTACGACGAAGCCCGCACCTGGTACTACACCATCGCCGACCTCGAGTCTCTCGGCACGGTGGCCAACCACTACACGCTGGTGAAGCGCGACGGCAACTGGGACCGCATGGACGCCTACGGCATCTATCTTTCCCAGCTCATCGACGACCAGAACCTCGAGGGCGACGACATCGACGGCTTCTACTTCCACGCCAACGACGCCGCGAACTCCGGCTACTTAAGCTATGCCTGGGTGTTCAACGAGAACCGCTACTACTTCCCGAACATGGGGATGGGCAGCGGCCTGCTTGACGCCCGTCAGGTGGCGCCGATGCTTGCCACCAAGACGGTGCAGATATCCAACGGCTCGGGCCTCGAAGATATCGACGTCTCGACGCTTTCCGACCAGACGCGCGTGCGCCTGTGCTTGGGTGCGGAAAACCCCACGACGAACAACGCGCAGAAGAGCCTATACAACATCGACGAGATCACCATCATCCTGGCCGGGGCCCCGCCTGCGCATTGGGAGAAGCCGGAAAACGGCACGTCTACGGAGCCCGGCTCAGGCAAGAAGCCCGACGGCGGAGGCGACAAGGATGACGGAGGCGACAAGGACGACGGCGGAGATAAGGATGGCGGCGGAGATAAGGATAAGGGCGACGAAGACGGCGGCGATGCCGACAAGGGCGGCGGCGACAAGGACGACAACCCCACGCCGAATCCCGACAACAACACCAATCCTGACAAC
>CAVBAM010000228.1:0-3313 GCA_963593315.1 Candidatus Methanomethylophilaceae archaeon
CGCCCTCATCGAATTCGAGAACGTTTCGTTCACCTACGACGCCGCCGAGGCCAAACGCCAGCGCAAGCGCGGCGGCGCTCAAGAGGTGCGCCAGGCGAAATGGGGCAACAGCCCCGACAGCCTCTGGGCGGTGCGCGACGTGTCCTTCGCCGTGCACGCCGGCGAGTTCTTCGGCATCGCCGGGCATACGGGCAGCGGGAAATCGACCCTCATCCAGCACATGAACGGCATCTTGCGTCCCACGTCGGGACGCGTGCTGGTGGAAGGCCGCGACATCGCCGCAAAGGGTGGCGACGCGAACGTGCGCGGCACCATCGGCGTGGTATTCCAGTACCCCGAGCACCAGCTGTTCGCCGAAACCGTGTATAAAGATGTCGCCTTCGGCCCGCGAAACCTGGGCTTTTCGGAAGAGGAAGTGCGCACGCGCGTCGAGGATGCGCTCGCGCGCGTCGGGCTTGACGCTGCCGAAATTTCCGAGAAGAGCCCCTTCGAGCTTTCCGGCGGGCAGCAACGCCGCGTCGCGTTCGCCGGCGTGCTGGCCATGGACCCGAAGGTGCTCGTGCTCGACGAGCCGGCCGCGGGACTCGACCCGGCAAGCAGGAAATCGTTCCTCGGCATGATAGCGCGCCTGCACGAAGGCGGTCTCACCGTGGTCATGGTGTCGCACAGCATGGACGACCTCGCCGCGATGTGCGATCGCGTGGCCGTCATGAACGAGGGCACGCTGCTGGGCGTGGGCAAGCCCGGTGAGCTGTTCCTGCACGCCGAGGAGCTCAAAGCCGTGGGGCTGGGCACCACCGCGGCGCAGTCCTTCGCCGCGACGCTTGGCGCGGGCGGGCTTGCCATCGACGACGCGCACCTCTACAGCGAAAGCGACCTGGTTGACCTGATTGCGGGGGCACTTCGATGATCGCGGGGTTCTCGTTCGGCAGCTACTGCCCCGGCACCAGCCTCCTGCACCGGATGGACCCGCGCGCGAAGCTTTTGCTCGGCTGCGCCTTCATCGCGGTGCTGCTCAGCGCCCAAGTACCCGCCGCCCTCGCCATAAGCGCCCTGTTCGTGGCCGGCTTCTACCTTGTTGCACGCATACCGGCAGCAAAGGCCGTCCAGTCGCTCGCGCCGCTTCTGGCCATCGTTATCATCGTTGCGGTGCTGAACCTGTTCACGGCAAGCGGCGGAGAGGTGCTTGTGGACTGGGGAATCCTGAAGATCCGCGAGGGCGGCGTGCACGCGTGCCTGTTCATGGGCGTGCGGCTGACCATCATGATGCTCGGCATGAGCCTCATCACGCTCACCACCATGACCAACGACCTCACCGAAGCCCTCGAGCGGCTGCTGTCCCCCTTCGCACGCTTCGGCCTGCCGGCTCACGAGCTAGGCATGATCATGGGTATCGCGCTGCGTTTCATGCCGCAGTTCGCCAGCGAGCTCGCGACCATCTATCACGCACAGGTAAGCCGCGGCGCGAAGCTCTCCAACAGCCCCGTGCGTGGCGTCCGCATGCTGTCGTCGTTGATGGTTCCCCTGTTCACCAGCGTGTTCCGTCATGCGGAAACGCTGTCGTCGGCCATGGACGCGCGCTGCTACCACGGCGGGGAGGGCCGCACGCGCCTGCACCCGCTGCGCCTTTCGGCCCTCGACGCCGCCGCCACGTGCGCAATCGCCGTGATGGCGGGATGCGTGATCGCCGCGAACCTGCTCGCATAGCCCGCCCTTACCTAAGAAAGGAATCGAAATGACCGGAAACGAGACCATCCTGCAGTACCTCACCAGCGTTCCCGCCTGGTATCTGGCGACCTCGGTGAACGACCAGCCCCACGTGCGCCCCTTCAGCTTCGCCGCCGAGCAGGACGGCAAAATCTGGTTCGTGACGGCGACCACCAAAGACGTGTGGGAAGAGCTGCTGCAAAACCAGAAATTCGAGGCCACGAGCTGGTGGCCGGGGCACGGCTGGCTCATCCTGCGCGGCAAGGCCGGGCTCGAGGACAAGGCGAGCGCCGAGATGCGCTACGCCGGCTACGCGCACCTGTGCAGCCTCGGCGAGAGCTACGACGGCCCCGACGACCCGACGCTCGTGTTCTTCAGCGTCGAGGAACCTGAGGCTTGGATTTGCAACCATGAGGAATGGAAGCCTATCGAGCTGTAGAGGGCGTCAGAAAGACGACGGCCCCGGCATCACGAACGGATGCCGGGGCCGCTTCATTTGCGGGCGATGGGCGCAAGCGGCGAAACCGCCGCCGCGCTTCGAACCCGCGCCTCAAAACCCTATTCGAAATCGTAGAGGTCCTTCGCCGCCTCGGCGAAGTCTCGGTAGACTTCCAGGGCGATGGCCTCGTCCTCGACCAGCTCGAAGGACAGCGGCTGACCGTCTTCGTCAAGCTCGGTGACTTCCAGCACCACGATTTCGCCGGATGAGCACGCCGGCGCATCCTCGCTCACCGGGAAGAAGAACCCGTAGCGGCGGTCCTCATGCAGGATAAGGCCGAGAAACTCGAGGTCGACGCGCTCGCCCTTCTCGTCTTCGAACGTCAACGTGATGCCCTCTTCGGTAGGCGGGCAGAAATTCGGGGCGCTTCCTTCACGCATTTGCGGAAACCTCCTTGGGATACGCGGTCAGGTCGGCACGAGCGGCGCGGCACGCCATCTCGCACTATAGCGAACATGCATAAGTTCGCCGGTTTTCAGCAGCGTAACACAATGGCCGGGCACGCCGGATGGTGAGGTGCGCTATCCATTCGACTGCTATACTGAACAGCACGAAAAACGACGGAAAAGCCGCCTTGCCGCGGCATTTAAAGGAGGATGGAATGTACCCGATGATGGACCCGAAGCGCAGCGAACCCATGAGCGAGGAAGAGGGCGTCAAGAAGATGGCCCAGATCGGCGCCATCATGGAGGAAGCCGGCATGGGCTTTGGCGAGGAGGACATGCGCCTTCTGCGCGACGCCTTCATGGGAAGCAGCGCCTATGAGGACAAGATGGAAGAGATGATCGCCCGCTACCAGGGCCTCATGGACGACGAGGGCGACGAGGCGGAAGACGACGAGGACGACGGCGAGATCAGCCTGGAGGAGTTCACCTTCTAAACGCTTGGATGCGCGCACGCAGCGGACGAGTGCGGGTTTGAGCCCAGTGCCGACTGGCATCGAATCCGCCCAATGCGAAGAACCCGGCCCGAGATTGCCTCGGGCCGGGTTCTTTCTTTCGCGGTGTGCGGCCACGCGTCGGTGATCGCCAGCGTTATTTCCCCTGATAAGCGTACGTTGGCAGGTGATTCCCGCAATGCCCGATCACGATGAGCCGCTTGGCGTGG
>CAVBAM010000229.1:0-3306 GCA_963593315.1 Candidatus Methanomethylophilaceae archaeon
CACGAGAGAGGAGCCCATCATGTCGGAAAACACGAACCCCCGGCCCGAGCAGCCCGCAGGCGCGGAAGGTGCCCGGACTGACACGCCCGCGGAACCGAACACGCAGGTCGCGCCCCAGGGTGCCGCCGCTCCGGCGCCTTCGGGCGACGTTCCCCCGGCTGCGGCATCCGCGCCACAGCAGACGGCCGCGCAGGCCCCGGTGCCGCCCCAGCCGGCTCCCGCTTCGCAGCAGCCGTATTCCGAGGCGCATCAGCAGCAGCCGTTCTACCCGCAGCAGCCTGTGGTGCCGCCCGCACCACTCGCCGCACTCACCGGCGGGATGAAGTTCGGCTGGTTCGTCATCGGCGCCTTGGTGGGCATCCCGGGCATTATTTTGGCGTGGCTGGTCAATGTCGACAAGCTTCCCCAGGTGAAGAACGATGCGGTGAAGTTTTCCATCATCGGTTTTGCCGTTTGGGTGGTGCTTGGCGTGCTCATGTGCGTCGGCTTCCTCGGCATGATTGCCGCGGCTGTCGGCTCGGCCGGATACTATTCGTACTCGAGCGTTTGGTAGCGGGATTTCGACCGCAGCATTTCGATCGCAGCGCAAATATGCAATGGGCGTAGAAAACGGGAGCCTCAAAGGGGCTCTCGTTTTCGTTTTGCGCGCCGGTGGTACAATTCTTCGACGTATAACCGCAGGCCCGCTTGCGGGCAGACGAGATAGCAGCAAAAGGAGTGAACATGGCACGTCCCATGACCATGGCGGAAAAGATTTTGGCCGCCCATGCGGGGCTTGACGAGGTCGAGCCGGGGCAGCTGATCGAGTGCAATCTCGACCTGGTGCTTTCCAACGACATCACGGCTCCCATCGCCATCAAGAATTTCAAGCAGATCGGCGTGGAGAAGGTGTTCGACCCCACCAAGATCGCGCTGGTGCCCGATCACTACGTTCCCAACAAGGACATCAAGAGCGCCGAGCAGGCGAAGATGACGCGTGAGTTTGCGCGCGAGCAGGGCATCACCCATTACTACGAGGTCGGCTGCATGGGCGTCGAGCACGCGCTGCTTCCCGAGCAGGGCGTCGTGGGCGCGGGCGATCTGATCATCGGCGCGGACAGCCACACGTGCACCTACGGCGCGCTCGGCGCGTTCTCCACGGGTGTGGGCTCCACCGACGCCGCCGTTGGCTACGCCACCGGCAAGGCGTGGTTCAAGGTTCCCGAGACCCTGCTGTTCAAGATCGACGGCGAGCTTGCCCCGGGCGTGACCGGCAAGGACATCATTCTGTACATCATCGGCATGATCGGCGTGGACGGCGCGCTGTACAAGGCCATGGAGTTCACGGGCAGCGCTATCCGCTCGCTTTCCATGGATCAGCGCCTCTCCATTTCGAACATGGCCATCGAAGCCGGCGGCAAGGCCGGCCTCATCGAGGTCGACGACGTCACGCGCGCCTATATGGACGGCCGCACCGAGCGTCCCTACACGGAATACCATTCCGACGCCGACGCCACGTATGCTCAGGTCTTCGAGATCGATGCCGCCGACATTCCGGCGACGGTTGCGTGGCCGCACCTGCCTTCGAACACGCGCCCGGCTGCCGATTCGCGCGACGTGAAGATCGACCAGGCCGTCATCGGCAGCTGCACGAACGGCCGCCTGGAAGACATGCGCCAGGCCGCCGCAGTCCTTAAGGGCCGCAAGGTGCATCCCGACGTGCGCTGCATCGTCATCCCGGCGACGCAGGCCGTCTACAAGCAGTGCATCGCCGAGGGCTTGATGGATGTTTTCCTGGACGCGAACTGCGCCGTTTCCACGCCCACCTGCGGCCCGTGCCTGGGCGGCTACATGGGCATCCTCGCCGCCGGCGAGCGCTGCGTGTCCACGTCGAACCGTAACTTCGTCGGCCGCATGGGCGACCCGACGAGCGAAGTCTACCTGGCAAGCCCCGTCGTTGCGGCGGCAAGCGCCGTGCTCGGCCACATCGGCCTGCCGGAAGACATCGCGGAATAAGGGAGGAAGCAACTATGCATTTCAAGGGATCCGTGCATCGTTACGGCCGCGACATCGACACCGACGTCATCATCCCGGCCCGTTACCTGAACTCCTCCGAGCCCGAGTGGCTTGCCGCGCATTGCCTGGAGGATCTGGACAAGGACTTCGTCAACAAGGTGAAGCCCGGCGACATCATCGTCGCCGACGAGAACTTCGGCTGCGGAAGCTCCCGCGAGCATGCGCCCATCGCCATCAAGGCGGCCGGCGTTGACGTGGTCATCGCGAAGAGCTTCGCGCGCATCTTCTACCGCAATTCCATCAACACCGGCCTGGCCATCATGGAGTGCCCCGAGGCCGTCGACGCCATCAAGCAGGGCGATGTGGTGGATGTTGACGCCGATGCGGGCATCATCACGAACACCACCACGGGCGAGACGTTCAAGGCGCAGCCCTTCCCGCCGTTCATCCGCGAGATCATCGAGGAAGGCGGGCTGATCAACCGCACGAAGAAGGTTCTGGGGCTGTAAGGGCTTCAGAGAATGGGAGACGGCGATGGTCGTTGCGCCGTTCCATTTTCCAATGAAACCGCCCGCAGGTCGTTTGGACCTGCGGGCGGTTTTTTGTTCGGATTGAACGGGAGTGTGGCGAGCCTGATATGCTGCACGACCTTCGGGTGCTGGCCTAAGCCGCACGGGCTCTTGCTCGCGTCGTTAGGCGTGGCGTCGGTCTATCCCTTTATGGCTTTGGCAATAGCATCGGCTGTGATTGCCCGTTGCTCTTCGGCGCTGATGGTCGCCTCGCCGTCGCCTTCCTGCGCGCCGTAGTCGCCGAAGCTTGCATGGTTGCCGCCCTCGATGACGACGGTCTGCGAACCCTCCGGTAGGTTTTCCGCGCACTTCGCCAGGTTTTCCCTGTTGACGACCAGGTCATTCGATCCGTACAGGACGATGGCCCGCAAGGAGCCGACGTTCAGATCTTCCGTCGAATAGGCGGCCAGAAGCGCGATGCCTTCGAGCGCATCAGCATGATCGGCGGTGTAGGTTGCCGCCACCACGCCGCCGAGCGAGTGCCCGCCGATCCACCAGTGCTTGACTGCGGGTGCATCGGCCATCAGTGCGTCGGCTGCATTGACATTGAAGAAGGCGAAATTGAAGGGCATTTTCGCCATGACGCAATAGACGCCCTTATCGGCAATTTTCTCCAGAAGCGGCACATAGGCCGCCGGCTCCACCTTGGCGCCCGGATAAAAGACCAGCCCATATTCGGAAGCGGGGCTGCCCACCGCGATGAAGCTATCGGATTCGGTGACGGTGCGCTGTACCCCGGCTT
>CAVBAM010000230.1:0-3301 GCA_963593315.1 Candidatus Methanomethylophilaceae archaeon
TTCCAACAGCTACGCCCTGGCGGCTTCCGCCCGCGCGGCCGGCGCCGAGCCGACCATTTTGCCGATCGTCGAGGATTCGCTCGAGGCCCTGAAGGCGGCTGTTCTTGCCGCCACGAACGAATACGACTTCGTCGTCACGTCCGGCGGCGCGTCTAACGGCGATTTCGACTTCATCAAGCCGTGCGTCGAGCAGACGGGCGAGCTTCTTATGACGACGGTGAACATGCGCCCGGGCAAGGCCCAGACGTTCGGCGTGGTCAACGGCACGCCCGTGTTCGGCCTGCCGGGCAATCCGGCCGCCGCGTACTGCGGTTTCGAGATGCTCATTCGCCCCGCGCTGCGCAAGATGCAGGGCTACGTGAACTTCGAGCGCCCGCGCATCAAAGCCCGCCTCGCGCGTGATGCGAAGAAGAAGGACCCGCGCCGCATCTATCTGCGCTCTACGCTTTCGAAGGACGAGAGCGGCGCGTATGTGGTTGAGCCGGCGAATAATCAGAGTTCCGGCCTGTTCGGCGTCATCCAGCGCAGCAACTGCCTGGCCGTTTTGCCCGAGGGCAACGAAGGCAGGCAGGCGGGCTGCGAGGTCGAGTGCATCTTGCTGGACGTTTCGGAGGACGTGTGCCTGTAGGGCGGTTCATCATTCATTAAGGAAACCCAAGGAAAGGAATGGCGGCTATGTCTCACGATCATGAACAGGCGGCTCCCTTGAAGTTTGCCATTATCACGTGCTCGGACACGCGCGGCATGAAGCAGGATACCGCCGGCGCGGCGCTTGAGCAGCTGATAGCCGATGCGGGCTGGACGTGTGCGAGCCATGTGGTGGTGAAGGACGAAGTCGACCAGATCAGCGCCGCGATTGTGTCGGCGTGCGACGAGGTTGATGCCGACGTGGTTCTGACCTGCGGCGGGTCGGGCCTGTCGTTGCGTGACGTGACGCCCGAGGCGACGCAGGCCGTGTGCGACCGCAACGTTCCTGGCATCGCCGAGGCCATGCGCGCGCACAGCCTGGCCATCACGCCGTTCGCCATGCTGTCGCGTGCGCTGTGCATGCAGCGCGGCACGCACCTGGTCATCAATTTGCCGGGAAGCGAAAAGGCCGCGCGCGAAAATTGGGACGGCATCGTGGCCGCCTTGCCCCACGCCGTAAAGATGATGGCCGGCGGAGGACATTAGGTTCCGGTTTGCCTTGCGGCAAACCGGACCGCTCGATGCTGTGGGGCCCTGTGGCACGCCGTCTTCACCTTCAACTGCGCGGGCATGGCCGGAAGGCCTATGCCCGCTTGTTTCAGGCGAATACGACGCACCACAGGGCCCCTCGCTGACTTTTGCTCCACCTGCGAGTCCATTATGCCGGCTGCGCCGGCATGGCCGGAAGGCCTATGCCCGCTTGCTTCAAGCGAATTCCGGGCACCACAGGGCCCCTCGCTGACTTTTGTTGGACCTGCGAGTCCATGATGCCGGCTGCGCCGGCATGTGTGAACTCTCGCTTGGATCTACGAAGATTCGCTCGCGATCTCTAGTCGGCCAGGCTATTCCTGCCCGGCACTGGCCGCCGGGCGTTTTTACACGTAATAACGGGGCATGCGGTGGGAGAAGCCGATGCACAGCTCGTGCGGGATGGTGCCGAGGGTTTCGCACAGCTCCTCGATGGAGACGGCCGCTTCGCCCTGCTCGCCCACGATAAGCACCTCGTCGCCAATCTGCGGATCGATGCGCTGGCGGCGCGCATAGGAGCGCAAGTCGACTTCGAACATGCACTGGTCCATGCAGATGTTGCCCACCTGGCGGCAGCGCACGCCATCGACGATGAAGTCCATGCGGCCCGAAAGCCCGCGGCGCAGGCCGTCGGCGTACCCGATGGGAACGGTGCATATTTTCACGCTGCCCGAGCTTCGGTAGTTCAGGCCGTAGCTCACGCCCTCGCTCATGGGCACCAGGCGCGTGTCGGTGATGCGCGCGTGCACGCTCATGGCGGGCTTTAAGTCGATGAGCGGGAAACACTCGGGGCAGGGGTAGTAGCCGTACAGGCCGATGCCCAGGCGCACCATGTCGAAGCGCACGTCGGGGTAGCGGATGGCGGCCGCGGAATTCGCGCAGTGCACGATGCCCGGGTTGATGCCCGCCTCGCGCAGCGCGTCCACCGCTTCGATGAAGCGCTTCGCCTGAATTTGGAAGTCGAGCACCTCGGGGCAGTCGGCCGTCGCGAAATGCGTGAACGTGCCGACTAGGTCGAGCGCGCGATGGAAACCGACTTGATTCATGAAGGACACCACTTCGTCGTGACGCACACCGATGCGGTTCATGCCCGTGTTGACCGCCAAGTGGAAGGGCGCCCTGATGCCCATGGAATCGGCTGCCTCGGCATAGCTGATGGCGAACTCGGACGTGTAGACGGCCGGCATGATCTTGTAGGCCAAAAGAAGCGGGATGGCGGACGTGGGGGGTTCGGCCAGCATGAGGATGGGGGCGTTCACCAAACCCTCGCGCAGCTGAATGCCCTCGTCGACGGTTGCAACGCCCAGGTAGTCGGCGCCGGAATTGAGGGCGGTCTTCGCCACGCGCACCGCACCGTGGCCGTATGCGTCGGCCTTCACGATCGCCATCAGATGGCGGCCGGCGCCGATGGCCTTCTTCACGGCCTGCGCGTTGTGGCGGATGGCGTTCAGGTCGATTTCAATCCAGGACCAACGGCGATCCTTGCTGGGGATGGTCGCCAGTTTTTCGGGATCGAAGGAAGGCTTCGGCTGCTCGGGTGCTTCCTCGCCGCCGGTCGGTTGCTGCGCATTCTGAGCCTCGAAGGCGGCTTCGTTGCGTGCCTCTGCTTGTGACAGGAAGCTGGCGGTTGCGCGCCGAGGCGCCGGCTTTGCCGCCCCGGCGGCGGCGCGTTGCGCCTCGCGGGCGCGGATGGCGTCGGCGGCGCTTTCGAAATTGCTGTTCGAATTGCGACGGGCGAACCCGGTGAATCCGCTCGGAAGATCTTTGTCAGCCATGTTGAAAAACCTTTGCATTGTCGTTCGGAAATCGCGGTTAAGTATAGCACTCGGCAAAGCCCGAAGCCGTTTCGTAACAGACGGATGGGGATGGGCGTGAGCGCAAGGATGGAACGTCAGCAAAATTGTCGTGTTACGTCCCGCCCGATGTTCCGGCTTCGCCGGAAGCGCGCTCTTGCGAACGCGCCTACGTCCATACCCGGACACCCTCGCGAACGCGCCTACGGAAAACCCGACAGCAGCGTTAACCCCACGTCAAGACTTCGTAGGGTCGTTCGCAAGAGCGACCACGCGCCGCGGAGCGGCGCCTA
>CAVBAM010000231.1:0-3277 GCA_963593315.1 Candidatus Methanomethylophilaceae archaeon
ACTGGCACCCATGAACGCAATCGCACATACCGCGCCCGCAACCGCCCGCCCGCGCCGCCGCATCGCCGTCGTCACCATGGGCGTCAAGCTCGGCGACGAGACGCGCGGCTACACGCGCTTCCGCTTCCTGTCGGAACTGCTGGTCAAGCAGGGGTTCGACGTCGACCTCATCACGTCGTCGTTCCAGCACTGGGAAAAGGCGCACCGCGACACCACGAAGGCCTGCTACCAGGGGCTTCCCTACAACATCGTCTTCATCGACGAGCCGGGATACCAGAAAAACCTCGACTTCGCGCGCATCCGCAGCCACGGCGTGGCGGCGAAGAACCTGCGTCAGCACTTCGAGGACAGCGCCGGGCGCTACAGCCTCATCTATTCGGAAATCCCGCCCAACGACGTGGCGCGCGTGTGCGCGGAGGCCGCCGATGCCCAGCGCATCCCATACGTCGCCGACATCAACGACCTGTGGCCCGAGGCCATGCGCATGGTCGTGAACATCCCCGTGATCAGCGACATCGCCTTCCGCCCGTTCGCGCGCGACGCGAAGGTGGTCTACACGCTGCTATCAGGCGCCGTGGGAACGTCCGACGAATACGCCGCCCGCCCCGCCGCCGACCGCACCCTTCCCTACCCGCATGAAACGGTGTACGTCGGCAACGACCTGGCCGCCTTCGACGAGGGCGCGCGCGAGCACTTGGGCGACGTGGAGAAGCCGGAAGGCGAGGTATGGGCCGTCTACGCGGGAACGCTCGGCGCCAGCTACGACATCGCCACGCTCATCCGCGCGGCCGCCATCCTGGAGCGCCGGCGCGTGCAGCACGCCATGCGCGCCAATTCCGCCGCCAAGCGCAATGCCTACCGTCCCTTCCCGCCGCTGCGCGTGAAAATCTTGGGCGACGGCCCCGACCGCGAATCCTTGGAGCAACTGGCGAAAACCGAGAACGCCCCGGTGGACTTTTTGGGCTACCAGGACCACGGCACCATGGCGGCGTGGCTGTGCGCAAGCGACATCACGGTGAATTCCCTGGTGAAGAGCGCCGTGCAGTCCATCGTCACAAAAATCGGCGACTACTTGGCATCAGGCAAGCCGATGATCAACACCGGCAGCAGCCCGGAATTCCGCGCGAAGGTTTCCACCGACGGCTTCGGGCTTAACGTGGAGGCGGAAAACCCCGACGCGCTGGCCGACGTGCTCGAGGAGCTGGCCCGCACGCCGAGCATGCGCAAGATCATGGGCGCGCGCGGGCGCGGCGTGGCCGAGCGCGAGTTCGATCAGGCCACGTCGTACCTGGCCATCGTGAATTTGATACGCAATTTACTGTAAATGCCCGAAACTGCGGCATCATTTGACGAAACGAAACGAGCCGCGTGAGGGGCACAGCGGCGTCGACGAAGGAGATCGCATGTCCGAACAGATTCGCATCCCGTTTTCGCCGCCCGACATCACCGAGGCCGAAATCGAAGAGGTTGCCGACGCCCTGCGCAGCGGATGGATCACCACGGGGCCTAAGACCAAGCAGCTCGAACGCGAGCTGGCGGACTTTTTAGGCACGCCGCGCGTCGCCTGCCTGGGATCGGCCACGGCCGCGCTGGAGATTGCGCTGCGGCTTTTGGGCATAGGCCCCGGCGACGAGGTGATCACGAGCGCCTACACCTACACAGCAAGCGCCTCGCCCATCTGCCACGTGGGGGCAACGCCCGTTCTGTGCGACGTGGCGCCGGGCAGCTTCGAGATGGACTATTCGCAACTTGGCAAGCACATCACACCGCGCACGAAGGCCATCATCCCGGTTGATTTGGGCGGCGTCATGTGCGACTACGACGCGCTGCTGGCAGCCATCGCCGAGCACGGCGGCACCTGGACACCCGCCAACGACCGCCAGGCCGCCATCGGGCGCATCGCCGTCGTCACCGACGGGGCGCACGCGCTCGGCAGCGTGCAGCGTGGCCGGCGCGCCGGGCAGGTGGCCGACCTCACCACGTTCAGCTTCCATGCGGTGAAGAACTTCACCACCGCCGAGGGCGGCGCCGTCACCTGGCGCGAGGGGCTTTTCGACGCCGAGGAGCTCTATCACGAGTGCATGCTCATGTCGCTGCATGGCCAATCGAAGGACGCGTTGGCGAAAACGAAGGCCGGCGCCTGGGAGTACGACGTGGCCTTCCCCGGCTGGAAATGCAACATGACCGACCTGCAGGCCGGCATCGGGCTGGCGCAGCTGCGCCGCTACCCCGCCCTGCTGGCGCGCCGCCGTACGCTCGTCGCGCGCTACGAGCGTGGGCTTTCGAATATGAACGTCCAGGTCATGCGCCACTATTTCACCGCCGACGGGTCGGATGCGGCCGAGGCCGACGATGCAGCCGCGCGCTCCGACGCGGCGCAAAGCTCCTCGAGCGGGCATCTGATGCTCGTGCGCATGACGGGGCGCAGGCAGGCCTTCCGCAATCGCGTGATCGAGCTGATGGCGAACGCGGGCATTGCCACCAACGTGCACTACAAGCCGCTGCCGCTTTTGACCGCCTATCGCGACCTGGGCTTCGACATCGCCGACTTCCCGAACGCGCTTGCTCAGTTCGAGAACGAAATTACACTGCCGCTGCACACGAAGCTAACCGACGAAGACGTCGATCTCGTGTGCCGCGAGTTCGCGGCCGCCTATGCCCAAGCCGACGCGGAGGGCCTGGCGTAAATGTACGTTCATTTCTTCAAGCGCGTCCTGGATATCCTGATCGGCCTGGTGGCGCTGCCATTCGTGCTCATCATCATCGCCGTGCTGGCGCCGATCATCAAGCGCGAGGACTCGGGACCGGTGTTCTACAACGCGCCGCGCGTAGGCAAAGACGGCGTCGACTTCAAAATGTACAAGCTGCGCAGCATGCGCGTGAACGCCCCCGACCTGGTGATGGAGGACGGCTCCACTTACAACGGCGCCGACGACCCGCGCATGACCAAGATCGGCGCCTTCATGCGCAAGACCAGCCTCGACGAAATGCCGCAGTTTTTAAACGTGCTGAAGGGCGACATGTCCGTGGTGGGACCGCGCCCCGACCTGCGCCGCGAGACCGAGCTGTACGAGGGCGAAGAGGGGCTGAAACTTTCCGTGAAGCCCGGCATAACCGGTTATGCGGCGGTCTACGGCCGCAATTCGCTGCCCTGGAAGCAGCGCCTGTCGCTGGACGTGTACTACGTCAAGCACGTGAGCTTCTGGCTGGACGTGAAGGTGTTCTTCCGCACCTTCGCCACCGTCTTCGCCCAAGAGGGCATCTACGTGGAAGACGG
>CAVBAM010000232.1:0-3246 GCA_963593315.1 Candidatus Methanomethylophilaceae archaeon
CGGATGTTCCACGTAATTGTCAACCGTAGGTAACCTGTGCTACATTGTTTTCCAAAGCAAACTGCGTGCGCGCACACGCGGGATACATTCGATGCAAGGAGCCGCTATGGGAAAGGAAACCGCCCCTTACCTGGTCGTTAACAACCTCTGCAAGCACTACGGCGAGGGCGAGGCCCGCACCGTCGTACTGCGCGACATCACCACCAGCGTGAACAAAGGAGAAATCTGCGTGCTGCTCGGCCCCTCGGGCAGCGGCAAGTCCACCTTCCTCAACCTCATCGGCGGGCTGGAAGGGGCCGACAGCGGCACCGTCACCGTCGGCGACACGGAGCTGACCTCGCTTTCCCCCCGGCAGCTCGGCGAGTACCGCCGAGCTGCGCTCGGGTTCGTGTTCCAGTTCTACAACCTGGTGCCCGACCTCACCATCCGCGAGAACATCGAGGTGACGGCGCACCTTTCCGCCAATCCCCTGCCCATCGACGACCTGCTGCACTCGCTTGGCCTCTACGAGCACCGCAGCAAGTTCCCCCGCCAGGTTTCCGGCGGCCAACAGCAGCGCTGCGCCATCGGCCGCGCGCTGGTGAAAAATCCCGGGCTGCTTCTGTGCGACGAGCCGACCGGCGCGCTCGACTATCAGACCTCGAAGGAAATCTTGGAACTAATGGAGCAGGTCAACCGCGATTTCGGCTGCACCATCGTCATCGTCACGCACAACGACGCCATCAAGGGCATGGCGCACCGCGTTCTGCGCCTGCGCGACGGCGTGCTGGCCGAGGACCGCGTAAACAACGCACGCATCCCCGCGCGCGACCTTTCCTGGTAGGTGGGCGCCATGGCATCGCCGCTGATCAAGCGCTTCCCGCGCGAGCTGAGGAACAACCTGGGGAAATACCTGGGCATTTTCCTGCTGATGTCCGTGAGCATCGCGCTGACGTCGGGCTTTTTGCTCACCGCGAACTCCATCAGCGTCATCATCGAAGAAATGCCCGCGAAGTACAACATCGAAGACGGGCGCTTCACCACTGCTTTCGAAGCCACCGACGCTCAGCTCGACGCCGTGCGCGCGGTGGCCGAGGACAGCGACGCGAACGGCGCGAACATCTACGAGAATTTCGCCCTCGACTGCGATTTCACACAGTCCGACGGCAGCAATGACCGCTCGCGCACGCTGCGCGTCTACACGCATCGCACCGAAGTCGACCTGGCGGCCTACGCGCAGGGCCAAGCGCCGCAAGCCGACGACGAAGTGGCCATCGACCGCGTGTTCGCCCAGAACAACGACGTGGCGCTCGGCGACACCGTGCGCCTGGCCGGGCGCGACTTCACCGTGTGCGGCATCATGACCCTATCCGACAGCCAGGCGCTGTTCGAGAACAATTCCGACTTCACGGTGAACACGCTGTCGTTCGGCGTGGCCGAGGTGTCCGACAGCGGGTTCGCGGCGCTTTGCCAGGACGGGCGCGAGCCGGCGTATCTGTACTCGTTCACCTTCGACAATGCCGACCTGACGCTGGCCGAGCGCACCGACATCGAAAAGGACATGGTGAAGGCACTTGCGGCGGCGGGCGCTACCGTCGAGGATTTGACCGACGCCGACGCCAACCAGGGAATCGGCTACGCCGCCGACGACGTCGAGGGCGACTCGTCGATGTGGATCACGCTGCTTTACATCATCATCGCCATCATGGCGTTCGTGTTCGTGGTGCTCACCTCCGCCACCATCGAGGAGGAGAGCGCCATCATCGGCACGCTGCTGGCCAGCGGATACCGCCGCAGGGAACTGGTGGCGCACTATCTGGCGCTGCCGGCGGTGGTGGGCATCGTGGCGGCCGTGGCGGGCAACGTCGTCGGCTACACTTGGATGAGCGAACCCATGCGCGACCTGTACTACGGCAGCTACAGCCTGCCGCCCTACTACGCCACCTGGAGCTGGGGCGTGTTCGCGAAAACCACGGCGGTGCCGGTGGCGGTGCTCGTGGGCGTGACGCTTATCGGCCTTGTGCGCAAGATGCGCCATACCCCGCTCGCCTTCCTACGCCACGAGACCAGCAAAGGCGGCGTCAAACGCGGGCTGCCGCTGCCCGAGCGGATGAGCTTCCCCGCGCGGTTCCGCCTGCGCGTGTTCCTGCGCAACCTGGGCAATTTCGCCACGCTGTTCGTGGGAATCGGGTTTGCCAGCATGCTGCTTTTGTTCTCGCTGGCCATACTGCCGACCATGACGCACTACGCGGAAAACCTGCGCAACAACGTGGTGGCCGAGCATCTCTACACGCTGAAGGCGCCGCTGGAGCTTGAGGTCGCGCAGGCAAACGGCACGCAGGGCGGCGGATCGGCCGCCAGCCCGCAGGCCTCCGAGAGCATCCACCCCGTGAACAGCACGGACAATGGCGCGGAGGCGATCGCGCAGGCCGAAAAATATGCCGTCTACCAACTGGAATACGACCGCGGGAACGACAACGGGGCAGAATCCGTCACGGTCTACGGCGTGGCGCGGGACTCGCGCTACTGGGACGGCATCAACGTGGGCGACGGGCGCGTGGTGTTCGGCGGCGGCCTTATCGACAAGTTCGGTTTCGCCGATGGGCAGACCATCAGCCTCTACGACAAGTACGAGGACGAAACTCACGAGGTTACCTACGAAGGCGCAGCATTCACCTGGGGAACCAAGTCGGACATGGCCGTGTACATGAGCCTGGACGACTTCAACCGCTTCTTCGGAAACGACGAGGGCTACTTCAACGCCTACGCGTCTAACGAGGCGCTTGAGCTGGATGCGAAGTACCTGGCCAGCGACTTGACGCCCGCCGACATGGACGCCATCGGCGATCAGTTCGTCAACATGATGGACGGCATGATCGGCATGCTCGTGGGGCTTTCGGTGTTCATCTTCCTGGTGTTCATGTACTTGCTGACGAAATCGATTATCGACCGGTCGGCGCGCGCCATCAGCTACATGAAGGTGTTCGGCTACCGCGACGGCGAGATCAGCCGCCTGTACGTGCGCTCGATCACGCTGACGGTGGCGGTGTCGCTGGTGGTGTGCCAGCCGCTCATCATCGGCGGGCTGACGCTCATTTTCCGCTCGATGCTTCTGGCCTACAGCGGCAATATCGAGATTTATGTGCCCGCGGTGGCCATCGTGGAAGTGATCGCCATCGGGTTCGCAACGTATCTGGCGGTAGCGCTAGCGCACGTCCACCGCATCAAGCAAGTCCCGCTAGCCCTGGCGCTGAAGGTGCAGGAATA
>CAVBAM010000233.1:0-3226 GCA_963593315.1 Candidatus Methanomethylophilaceae archaeon
TCTTCACGATCCCATTTCTGGTGTTCCTGTATCAGCTGTAGAAACGGCTCGACGATGCCGGGACCGGGTCCCGAATCGTCTGGTGAAAGTAGCACGTCCAACCGCCAATGAAACGGCTCGGCCCCCGATTCCCGTTGGGGAACCAGGGGCCGCCGGCGCATGCTATGGAATTGTCGCAGGCGAATCGCCCGCCGAGGCTTCACAACTTCTGCGAACGCGCAGGCCGCCGCTTAGGACGTCGCACGCTTGAAGGTCATGGCCTCCCCGCTCACGTCCACCCGCAGCGTGTCGCCCGAAAGCGTCATGGTGGTGGTGTCGCCTTCCAAGGTGAACGTGGCCTCGGTCGCGCTCTTCGCCTTCCAACTTCCGCTCATCTCCTCGCCGAACATATTGAACGTGGCGGATCCGTCCTCGTTGAGGGTGACGGTGACGCTCAAACCGAACGCCTCGAGCATCGCCATATCCTCGGCGCTGGCGCTCTCATCGCTCGCCTCGATGCCGGAAAGCTTCCAGTCGCCGGCGAAATTCTTCGTGTAATCGGCGCCGTCGCCGCCCGACGAGCAGCCAGCAATCGCGAAGCACAGCGCAACGGTTGCGGCCAGCACGGCTACGATCTTGATGATTCCCTTCATGATCCCACTTCCTTCGGTCGATCCCTCTTCAACTGATTTATGCGCCCATGGCGCCGCCGCAGTATTCGCAGCGCCCGGAAGCGTCGGGGGTGGTCGTCGCGCCGCAGAACGGGCAGGTGCGGGCGGCCTTCGGCGCCGCCGCGTCAGCAACGGCCCGGCGCGTGGTCTCGCGCACCTCGGTGAGCGCGGCGCGGATCTCGTTCGCAATGCGCTCGGCCTCGCGATACTCAACCGAGTTACGCTCCTCGATCCGCGAATCGTTCACCTTGAAGGTGATCTCGTCGTAGTACGGCACGTTCACGTGAATGGTGAGGTACATGTCGTAATCGATGTCATAGCGCGGCGGATCGTAATCGTGGCGCTGGCCTTCGGAATCTTCCCAATGCAGCTCGGTGCGCGTCTCGCGGATTTCGGTATCACAGCCGGTGACCTGCGAAAAATCGAGCACGTCGGGGTTCTGGTCGCGCCAACGCGAGCTGCGCGTGACCAGAAACCGCCGCGCATCCTCGTCGAGGTGCACTTTGGTTTCGAAGCCGAACGTGCGCGTGATGTTGAAGGCATCCACGCGCGCCCGATTTGCCTCGCGCCAGTCAAGCTGTTCGCGAATCTGATCGACGGTGGAGCGCCGGCGTTCCGAAAACCAAGGGGAAAGCTTCGCCGCGCACTGCTTGCACAGGTTGCCGTCTTCCAGCTTGCGGTTGCCCAGCATGCCAATCTCGCCGCCGCAGATGTCGCACGTTTTCTTCTCGAACATCTTCCCGAACAGTCCCATGACGCGCCTCCTTCACCTCACGCGGCGCTCGCCCACAGCGTCGCTTTCGTTAGCCTCATCATGCAGGAAACGGCGCAAAGACAGAAGCGCCCCGCGGCCCAAGAAGGGCAACGGGGCATGGACATGCGGCTCAAGATTGAAGGCTTGCCGAGCCGGAAAGCTCCTCATCGGTGAAGCCGTCTAAAACCGAGTTACCTCGTAGCTTATGAGGCTCTGCGGGCGCTTGGCGCGAATGCGCCTTAAGGCTGCTACGCCCCTCGCCAAGTCATCTTCTTCTAAAACCACTTCCTTGCTTTCCGCAATTCGACAAATCGCCTGTTCCGGATCGAGCGAGTGATATGCGAAATAAAGCCCCCGCAGCTCATTCGCTCCAATGATTTTGTAAACCGCCGCACTGGGTTTTTCGAATAGGCACGCCCAGTACCGATACAAGTACCCCATCCAATGCAGCTCCTCCGCGCTGAAGGTCACGCTTCCATACGTGCTTTTCCCGTATTGCCCTTCCACTTCGGTCAGAATGCCTTCAGGTGAGTTCGACTCCGACAAAAATCCCCCGCCATCCATCCGAAGCGCGACGTTCGAGTTCATGAAACGCCTAATGAATACGGCCGATGCGCACTGAAGCTGAACCGACCTCTCAAACACGAGCGCCTGCATCCGACAAAGAGAGCGTGCATCTGCGTCTAACGTTCTCATTGAAGCACCTCATCGATATACTGACCCACACCTCGGTAGGCACGCTTTGCAGCTTTCACCTTATCGCGCCCGATCCTTGACGCTTCCTCGCGTGATGTCGCGTAAGACTTCTTTTCCGGGGCGCATACATAGCAATGTTCGACGAAACTCAAGGCACCAACAGCCTTTTTGCTTCGAATGACATACTGGTTTCCCAAATTCGTTGCTGCGAGCGCGTGTTTGCATTGCTCATCAGTCAATTCTCCATCGGCAAAGGACTCGATGATTTCGTACATTCGATTATCCGCAATAGGGGCCACGACATAGTCGGCCTCCTCGACGCGCCGCCTCAGCGTGCGGACAAACGGATGCTCCGCATAATCGGCAAGCCGGCCTCGATGCAACGCTATCGTCAGCATCCAATCTCGATCGACGGCAAAATGGGCGGATGACAAATTTGCTTCGTCGAAAGCGATGGCATACACCGATGAATCCGGAAAGCCGGACACGAACATCGCCGACTGGGCAAAGCTCTCGCCGCAATAGAAACCTTGCCCAAAGTCGTTGTTCCTGCGAGAGCGTTCCACTGAGACGGAACCTTCGATTCCAGATTTGGAACCATGGAACAACACCTTGCGCGGCGAGGCTGAATACTCTTCTTGATAAAGTTGAGCCTTGATAGCGTTAAGCCGAAGGCCGCGTTTGTGAGCAAAGGCATAGAAACGCTCGATGTTGCCCCGGGATGCCCTCGTGGGATCGGCAACCCAGCGATTAAGCGTAGGAAGCGAAATACCGGTCGCGACGGAAAGATCGGCCCTGCTCATCTCCAGCAATTCCTGCACAAGCTCAATATCGCACCCAACGGCGTAATCGCCCATGGAAACCCCCTCTGCAAAACTTCTATGTATCATATGATACATAGAAGTTTTGCAGAGCTCAATGCATGCTGACTGAAATACGGTAATGCGTTTAAATGAAGGTGAGCAATATGCTCAGGATTGCTTTGGTCCATTCTTCCACAGGATAGGGAATTTGAGCACGGAAACGGGAATTCGCCGCCAATGCGCACAGGGCGCCCGAGGCTTGCGCCGCTGGCTATCCGCCATCCGCCCCGAGCCATTCGTTGTTTGCGCAGCGGGTTATTCAT
>CAVBAM010000234.1:0-3215 GCA_963593315.1 Candidatus Methanomethylophilaceae archaeon
GGCATCGCCTGCGCCGTGGTCGGCATCATCGTGGTCGCGTCGGCGGTCGCTATCTCGCCCGAGCCGTTCGTGGTCGATGGCGCCATTTCCGACACCGAGGGCTGCTACGGCATCTTCGCCATCGTGGCGTTTTTAGTGCCGGTGGTGGTGTTCCTGCTATCGCGGCGTACCTGGGGCCTGGTCGTGCTGCTGGCGCTTTCGACCGTCGCGGTGGGGCTCGTGCAGTTCCTCTACCGCGAATGGACGGCCGCAGGCCCGGGCATTCCGGTGGCGGTCGCCATGCTGTTCGGCATCGGCATGCTGTTCGTCTACGAGTGCTACAAGCAGTCGGTGTATTCCGCCAACCGCGTCAAGCGCACGTCGTTTGTCGGCGCGTTCGCGTTCAGCGCTCTGGTGGGCGCGGTGTGCGTGCTGGTGGGCGCGGGCGTGTTCTACGGCGTGGTCGCCGCGACCGACATGCAGACGCCCGAGGTGAAGCTGTTCGAGGAATATGTGTCGCCGCCGGTCACCGACGAGGCGCGCGACTACGAGACGATGCAGGTGCGCGGCGACGACACGACCGACAACACCGGGGACGAGACCGACGAAACCGGCGAGCAAGCCGACGGCGGCAACCCCGACGTGCAGGCCGGCACGGGTACGCTGCCCGATTCGTTCGTGGGCAAGCTGGCCATGAGCATCGCGGGCGTCGATGCCGACACCACGGATACCGACAGCGACACTTCCGCGTACCATATGGCGCTTGAGCTCATGTGGATCATCTACATCGTGCTGGCGGTGGCGGTCGTCGTGGCGTTTCTGGCTTTCTGGCGTTACCGCCGCACGCTGCGCCTGAAGCGCATCGCGAAGCGTTCGAACGCCTATCAGGTGTACTTCCTGTACATGTTTTTGGTGGAGCGCTTCCGCCGCATCCGCATTAGGAAGCCGGAGCATCTGACCCCCGTGGAGTTCGCCCGCGGCGCCAGCAAGGTCATGCGTCCCTACACGCGCGGCACGAACGGGGTCGACTTCGTGCAGATCACCGAGCTGTACGAGAAGGCCGTTTTCGGCGGGTATGCGCCCACCGACGACGAGGTGGAGCGCGTGCGCGGCTATTACCGGGCGTTTTACAAGAACGCCTTCAAGGCCACCATGTGGCCCAAGTGGGTTTTCTGGCGCTTCTGGCGTCTGTAGTTTGCTGATGGCGGGGCCGGCGCCGGCGAGTGTCGGCCCCTTCGTTTCGAAAGGAAAGTCATGACCGAGGAAGTCAAGCAGGAAGAGCAGGGCGCGCAGGAGGCGGCCGCGGCGGCCGAGGCGAGCGGGGAAGCGGCTGCGAGCGTGGATGCGGCCGCACCGGCTGCTGGCGGCGTGGAGGCTGCTGCCCCGGCGGCCGGCGGCGACCAGGCAGCGAAGGCCGCAAGCCCGAAGAAACCCGCGAGCAAGAAGGGGCAGAAAATCGCGCTGGCCATCGCCGGCGTGTGCGTCGTTGCCGCCGTGGGAGTAGGGGTGTTCTACGCTGTCAGCTCCATGCAATCCGAACCGGCCGACCCGGCGCTTCAGACTGAAGACGTATCCGGAGGCGTGGCGGCGGCCGTGGGCGACGTCGAGATCGGCGAGAACGCCATCACCTCCTACATCGAGCAATTCCGCGAGGGTGCCCAGCTCACCTCCAACGAGGCGTGGGGCGAGTATCTGGAGGACGCTGGCGAGACGCCCGAGACCTATCGCGATTCCGTTCTGACGGCCTATATCCATCGGGAGCTCGTCCGCCAGGCGGCCGCTTCCGAGGGCGTTTCGGTGAATTCGTCCGACGTGGACGCGAAGGTTTCCTCCGACCGCCAGGCATTCGATTCCGACGAGGAGTGGGAGCAGTCGCTCAAGGATTCCGGCATGACCAAGGCCGCGTATCGCGCGAACGCGGAGGCGACCCTTCTGCAGCAGGCGCTGGCGGACAAGGCGATCGGCGATGTGTCGGCGACCGACGCCGAGGTGATCGACTACATCACCACTTATACGATCGATTACAAGAACGCCAAATCGCTCGCCTTTATCCCCAGCGACGTGGTGGAGCGCTACCGCGCCATCTGCGACAACTCCAAGAGCTCGCAGGCGTTCTCCAGCTGGCTGGCGAACTACCAGAAGAGCGTGAACGTCACGCGCAACGCCATGCCCTCCGGCCTGTCCTACGACATCGACATGGAGGTCTACGAACAGTCCGTACAGCCTGCTCCGATACTGACGGTCAAGTAGCGCCGGCGGCCGCGGCGCGACGGGGTTGGCCGGGCCTGTTCCGTTTTTCGTTGAGTTGATGCTCATAGTTTATGAAACGGGATTACAATGAGTCATTCGGTTCGCGCATGCAGGCGAAGGGCGGCCCTCGCCTGCATGCGCCGATGCTCCCTCGTGGGCGGAAAGCAGGTGCATATGGACGTTCAGGGCGACCTTTCCCCGGAAGCTACCGCATCAACTGCGGAATCCTCCTCGGAATCTTCCGCGGCTCCTTTGTCGGCGGCCCCCGCCGCAATTTCAGTCGCCGCCCCCGCGGTTGCCGAACCCGTAGCTGCCGCGGCGGCGACCTCGGCCGACGGCAGTCTCACGCGCCGGGCGTTTGCGGCGGGCGCGGCGTGCGCCATCGGGTCCATCTTCCTCGAGCCGGTGCTGGGCCTCGGCAACACCTTCTGGCTTCCCGGCACCGGTCGTCATGGCATCGCCGACGGCGCCTACGCCGACGAAACCAACACCATCTCCGTCGATCCCGGTAAGTTCTGCGTCATCGTCTACGACGCCGCGGCGGGCACCTCTTCCGCGGCAAGCGGCGTGAAGGTGCATATCAAGTCGCTGTACAACAGTCAGGAAGTCGAGGGAACGTCCGGCAGCGACGGGCGCATCATGTTCGACATCGCATCGCTCGCGCGCAAGATGCACTCCGACCAGGCGGGCGACTTCATGGAGTTCGACGCCGCCATCACCGTCACCGCCGACGGGCATCGCGAGGTCGTCATCCCGCGCATGCATATCATGGACGGCCTGGCTATTCAGGTTCCGACGCGCGCGCTCGACGGCAAGCCGTATTTCCGCACCCTGTCCTTCGACGATTGGGACATCCAGTACAACGAGCAGGAATTCGTGCTTTCCCCGTCCAACGATGCCAAGCACGATCTGAAGTGCGAGCTGTTCTTCCCGGCCGACGGCAGCTATTTCGTCAAGCCGGTCATCGGGAAGAGCGCTACGGACTC
>CAVBAM010000235.1:0-3215 GCA_963593315.1 Candidatus Methanomethylophilaceae archaeon
CTTCAGGCCCGGCCCCACCACATAGGGCCGCTTGCCGGTAAGCGCATGCAACGCCTCGGCCCACACACCGGAAAGGCTCGGAACCACCGACGACATGATGGCGTCGGCAAGCTCGGCCGCCGGCATGCGCACGCGCAGGTAGGACGCCACGCACATGAGGGCCTCGTCGGACGTGAGGCGCTCAGGAGTGGTGACGCTCCAGGTGGCCACGAGCTCGCGCCCGCGCGCCAGGCCGAAATTCGTGGCGGAATTGCCCACGTCGACGGTGAGCACGCAAGGGGCGCCGGGATCGATGGCGGGCGCGGGCGCAGGCGCGGGCGCAGCACCAGGCACAACGCCGACCGCGCCCGCCGACCGCGCGGCGCGCACAGACCCGCCGGGCACCTTCGTCCCGTTCACTTCCTTCGCCTTACCCTCTTCCCTGGCCATCACGTGCACCCGCCCTTAGTTGAACTTAAAGATGCGCTGGGCCACGTGATAACCCGTGATGCCGATGGCGCGGCCGGCCTTGGTGGGCAGGTTCGTGCCCATGTTCAGCACGCTGCGGCGCACGCGGCGGTACACGTCGGGGTTGTGCTCCTTCAGGTAGTCCCAGATGGCCTCGCGCTCGTCCTCGGCCTCGTCGGTGCCGATCATGCGCAAGAAAATGCTGCAGATGCACATCATCATGGACAGGTAGTTCTCCATGTAGCGCTCCAGGCGCTTTTCCGCCACGCCGCCGGGCAGCGCCACCGCGTCGATCATAATGCGCGTGACGCGCAGCTGCTGGTCGATGCGGCTCATCATGACCGACTCGTTGACCGACTGGTCTTCGCGGCCGATGAAGTAGCGGTACATGTCCACATCCAGGTAAAAAATGGTTTTGACCTGCGGCAAGGGCACGTACACGAAGATGTTGTCCACGTAGAACGTATGCTTGGGAAGCTGCAGGCCCATGCCGCGCAGCATTTCGGTGCGGTAGATGACCGAATGCATGAGCAAGTACTGGCTCGGGCCGAAATGCCCGACTTCGGACCAAGTGAACTCGCGGCCTTCGGGGAAGACGTTGCGGTAATGCATGACGGTGCGCGTGTTCTCGTGCACCTTTTCGTAAACGTAATTGGCCACCACCAGGTCGGTGGGGTTCTCGCGACCAACCTGCGAGCGAATGTAGGCCATGACGTCTTCCATGGCGCGGCGGTCGAGCCAGTCGTCGGAGTCGACCACCTTGAAATACAGGCCGGTGGCGTTGGCAAGGCCGGTATTGACCGCCTGGCCATGCCCGCCGTTTTCCTGATGCACGGCCTTGATGACGCCGGGGTGGCGCTCCTGCCACTCGTCGGCCTTTTCGGCCGTGTTGTCCTTGGCCGAGCCGTCGTCGACGATGATGATCTCGATGTCGTCGAGGCCGGCTTCACCGCCGCAAGCCAGCAGCGATTCTATGCATTTGTCCATGTATTCCGCGGAGTTGTAGCACGGAATGGCGAACGAGATGGTTTTCATGCGAGTCCTTCCAGGCGGTGCGCACACGCCGCGTTTGCGGACGCTTGCTTGGCGCAGGCCGCCGCTTATGCGCGATGGTCGCCATTTTACCGGCAAGGCCGCGCGCAAGCTGCGCTATCATCGGACACTGCGGATAAAATCCAAGCAGGAACGTTCAAGCCGCCCTGCGCGCAAGCGCCGCGCGGCACCATGGCCGGCAAGTCTCAACGGATCTTGCCGAAACACGGAAGGAAGCGCACATGAGCACGTTTTTGGAAACCATGCTGGACCGCGCCGCGGCCGACAAGCAGACCATCGTCCTGCCCGAGGGCGACGACCCGCGCACGCTCGAGGCGGCCGAGACCATCCTGGCCAAGGGGGTTGCGAACCTCATCATCCTCGGCGACGTCGCGGCCATCAAGGCATCCGGGCGCAACCTCGAAGGCGCCGAGCTCATCGACCCGGCCACGTCGGAGCTGGCCGAGGAGTTCGCCGGCGTACTCTATGAGCTGCGCAAACACAAGGGAATGACGCCCGAGCAGGCAGCAGAAAAGGTACGCGACGTGCTGTTCTTCGGCGTGCTGATGGTGAAGACCGGTCGCGCCGACGGCATGGTGGCCGGCTGCTGCCACGCCACCGGCGACGTTCTGCGCCCAAGCCTGCAGATCCTCAAAACCGCCCCGGGCGTGAAGCTGGTGAGCAGCTTCTTCATCATGGTGGTTCCCAACTGCGAATACGGTCAGGACGGCACCTTCCTGTTCAGCGACTGCGGCCTGGAAATCCAGCCCGACGCCGAGAAGCTCGCGCACATCGCGGTGAACTCCGCGAAGTCGTGGAAGACGCTCATCGGCACCGAGCCGGTGGTGGCCATGATGTCGCATTCCACCTACGGGTCGGCGAAGAACGACGACGCGAACAAGGTTGTGGAAGCGGCCAAGATCGCCCGCGAGCTGGCGCCGGAGCTGGCGCTCGACGGCGAGCTGCAGGCCGACGCGGCCATCGTGCCGGCGGTCGGTGCGGCCAAGGCGCCTGAGAGCAAGGTGGCGGGCAAAGCGAACTGCCTGATCTTCCCCGACCTGGACGCCGGCAACATCGGCTACAAGCTGGTACAGCGCTTAGCGCACGCCGAGGCCTTCGGCCCGGTGACGCAGGGCATCGCCGCCCCCGTGAACGACCTGTCACGCGGCTGCGTAGCCCACGACATCGTCGGCGTGATCGCCATCACCTGCGTGCAAGCCCAAGCAAAGAAGGCCGCACAATAAAACTGCGCGAAAACGCATAACTAGCGAGAAAATGGCTGCTTGAAGGCGTACGACCGGCAAAGTACGGCTGTGCAGCAGAAACCGACTCAAACTCATTTACGTAAAGAAAGGCGCCCTCCTGGGGGCGCCTTTCTTCTTACGAATTCACCCCGCACAGTGCAGCAACTGCTTAGCGCATAGTCTCGCCGCTCCAAACACCTACCAAATTTTCGTCAACCCCGTTCGCAAGGCCATGACCGTATTGCGCGTTCGCAAGAGCGCGCTCTCCGGCGAAGCCGGAGCATCAACGACCGAAAACTCGCAACCCGCCAGCAAACCGTTCGTGCATGGTTTGCGCCCGTTACACGCCCAGGAACCATCCATGGCGAGCATATGGACGGATCGACGCCACATCATCCAAGCAATGCGTGCAACACTAGCAAAACCACCAGGAACGCTACATTCCAAACCGCGAAGACGACCAAGTAGCGTCGGCGCAAGCCTGCGCGGCCA
>CAVBAM010000236.1:0-3213 GCA_963593315.1 Candidatus Methanomethylophilaceae archaeon
GGGTAGCTGGGGCTTCGGCATGGACGCCGTGGTCGATTTGGTGCGCCTGCCCGAGGCCGATGTGGTGGTGAACGCGCTGGTGGGCGCTGCCGGCTTGCGCGCCAGCTACGAGACGCTGCGCGCGGGCAAGGTGCTGGCCTTGGCGAACAAGGAAAGCCTCGTGGTGGGCGGCGACCTTATCATGCCGCTCGCGGCGCAGGTGGACGCGGCCCGTCGCGCGGCGGGGGTTGCGCCGGCGAGCGGCCCTGCCGGTGCACTCATGCCCATTGACTCCGAGCACGGTGCCATCTACCAGTGCTTGCTGGGTGAATCTGAGCGCGAGGTGTCCCGCCTGTGGGTCACCGCGTCCGGTGGCCCGTTCCGCGGGCGCACGCGCGCCGACCTGGCTAACATCACGCCTGCTCAAGCGCTTGCCCATCCCACGTGGAACATGGGTGCGAAAATCTCGATCGACTCATCCACCCTTATGAACAAGGGCCTAGAGGTCATCGAGGCGCATCACTTGTTCAACATGCCCTATGACAAGATCTCGGTGGTGGTGCAGCCGCAAAGCGCCATCCATTCCATGGTCGAGTTCACCGACGGCAGCGTGAAGGCGCATCTCGGCACCACCGACATGCGCATCCCCATCCAGTTCGCGCTCAGCTATCCGGCACGCTGGGCCGCACCGGTCGAGCCGCTCGACTTCACGAAGCTGGGCAGCCTGGAGTTCGCGCCTGCCGACACCGATACGTTCCGCTGCCTGGCGCTCGCGCGTCATGCGGGCAGCATCGGGGGCACCCTGCCATGCGTCATGAATGCGGCGAACGAGGTCGCCGTGGCGGCGTTTTTGGCGCAACGCGGCAGCTACCTGGGCATTGCCGAATGCGTCGAGGCGGTCATGGACGCGCACGAGGCGGCCGGCGTGCAGCAGGTGGAAAGCCTGGACCAGCTGCAGGAACTCGACGCGTGGGCGCGAAGCACTGCGGAGGCGAACCTTCGCTAGAGCCAAGCCAGGGGCGCGGGCTTTTGGCGCGCGGCGCCAACTTTCGGGCGCGCGTAGTGATTCCTGCGCGCTCAGCAAGCCCCGCGCATCTCGCCGCCTGCGCGTCCATTTTTCGGGGGAAGCACTGGCCGACGCCGGCAAACTATCGCATCATCGTGTGATTCCGGTTCCGCTTCGGTAACGGGGCGGAACCTCTTTCTATAATGAACCGAATTCAAAGCAGGGCGGTCGGGCCGGGCGGCGCTCGGTTTCGCGATCAGCCACCAAAGCAAGGAGAAGCGTTCCGTGGACGTCGTTTTGATGATCGTGTACTGCACCATCGTGCTCGGATTCCTCGTGGTCATCCACGAGGGGGGTCACTACCTGGCCTCGAGGGCGTTCGGCGTGCGCGTCACCGAGTTCATGCTGGGCATGCCCGGCCCCAACATCGGCTTCAAGAAATGGGGCACCAAGTTCGGCGTCACGCCCATCCTTCTCGGCGGGTACGCGCGCGTGTGCGGCATGGAGCCGGGCGAGATGAGCCCGCATTTGGAGCCGGTGCTGGCGGCTATGTACCGCCGCGGCACGGCGAACATGGAAGACATCGCCGCCGACTGCGGCATCACCGATGACGAGGCCATGGCCGCGCTCGACGAGCTGGTCGAATGGGGCAGTATCACCGGCCCCAAGAAGCAGGACCAGTACAACACCTATCGCGCCATGGAAGTTATTCCCAGCAAGCGTCAGATCAAGGCGGCCGAAGCGGCGGGCCTTGCGGTGCCGCAGCGCTATGAGGAAGGCCAGCCGCGCCCGGTCGAGGACGCCCATGCCCTGTACGAGAGCGAGTTCAAGCAGCAATATCGCAGCCTGCCGTTCTGGAAGCGCAGCATCATCCTTTTGGCGGGCATCGCGGTGAACTTGCTGTTCGCCATCGTCGCGTTCATCATCCTGTTCAGCATCATCGGTTTCGATGTGCAGCTGCAATCGGGCGAGGTCACGCATATGACGGTTGACCCGGGTCGCGCCATCCTGGCCGGCTTCACCTATATCGGCATGGTGTTCCAGGCGGTCGCCAACCTCTTCAACCCCGCCACCGCGGCGCAAACCGTGTCCGATTCGTCGTCGGTGGTGGGCATCGCCGTGATGTCGAAGCAGTTCGCGGACGCCGGCCTGGTGCCCTTCTTTGAGTTCACCGCCATGATCTCAGTGTCGCTCGGCGTGATGAACCTGCTGCCCATTCCTCCGCTCGATGGCGGCCGTTTCGTCATCGAAATCTTCCAAAAGCTGTCGAAGAAGGTTGTCTCCATGCGCGTTATGAACGCCATAAGCGCCGCGGGCATGGCGCTGTTCCTGGTATTCTTCCTGGTCATGGTCAACCAAGACGTGCAGCGCCTCATTTCAGGAACCTTCTTCGGGCAATAAGCGGGTAAGGAACGGGTCGGATCGCCTCTTCCAGCAAAGTTCGCTTTCGGCCCCCTTTCGCGCCGTCGCCGCAGGCGTCGCCCCGGCCCCTTTCGTGCCGCTCCTGTTGCTTCTATACGATTCGGTTGCGGGGCGGCGGGCGCTGGTAGAATAGGCGCCATGGAACATAACGAACATACAGCGAACGCGTGCGCCGTGGCTCCCCTAGGGGCTGCGGCGCCGTCGTGTTCGCAGGACGCGTCGCGTCCCAATCAGAAAACGCACCAGGTCATGGTGGGCAGCGTGCCGCTCGGCGGCGGTGCCCCCGTCGTGGTGCAGTCGATGCTCAACGCGCAGGCCGATAGCGTCGAGGCGAACCTGGCGCAAATCCAGCAGCTGGCCGACGCCGGCTGCGAGGTGGTGCGCATGGCCATCCCGCGCCGCAACTGCCTGGACACGTTCCAGGCCGTGTGCGAGGCGTCGCCGCTTCCCGTGGTTGCCGATGTCCATTTCGATGCCACCATCGCCATTGAGGCGGCACGCCGTGGTGCGGCGAAGCTGCGCATCAACCCGGGCAACATCGGCGGCTTGGCCAAAACCGACGCCGTGCTTGATGCCGCGGGCGAGGCAGGCATCCCCATTCGCATCGGCGTGAACGCGGGCTCGCTCGACCAGGCGCTTGCCGAACGTGCCGACCTCACGCTTCCGGAGAAGCTGGCATGCTCGGCACGCCAATACGTCGAGCATTGCGAGTCGCGCGGCTTTCATGACCTGGTGGTCAGCGCCAAGGCCCACGACGTCATGACGACGGTGCGCACGTATCGCCAGTTATCGCGGGAAATTCCGCA
>CAVBAM010000237.1:0-3207 GCA_963593315.1 Candidatus Methanomethylophilaceae archaeon
TACCCGTATTTCACCAGTTACGTGAAGAATCAGCTTTCCGAAAAGTATTCGCAGCTGGACATCTTCAAGGGCGGACTTACCGTCATCACCTCGCTTGATGTGAGCACGCAGGAGGCTGCGGAAGAAGCCGTGCGAACCAAAGAGGAGTCCTTGTCGGACGCCATTAGCGGGTCGCTTGTGGCAATCGATCCCTCGAACGGTTTTATCCGCGCGCTTGTCGGTGGCAAGGACTGGGAGACGCAGAAAACCAACCTTGCGACCGGTGAAGGTACCAACGGCGGCCGACCGTGCGGTTCGGCGTTTAAGACCTTCACGCTCATCACGGCGCTCGAAGAGGGCATCGACCCGCAGACCAATGTCGATTGCTCGTCTCCTGCGGTCATTCCCGACACTGGTTACACCAGCTCGAACGCGTTGCAGAACATCGACAACATCAACTACGGCACGCGCAGCATCGCGCGGGCGTTTGCCGTTTCGTCGAATACGGGCTTCGTACGCTTGCAGATGGCAATGGGCACGCAGAAAGTTATCGACACCGCGCAGAAGATGGGCATCACCTCCACTCTCGGCGCGAACCCGTCGCTTACCCTCGGGCAGTCGAACGTCACCATGCTCGACATGTCCTCGGCCTATTCCGTCATTGCCAATGGGGGCAAGAAGTACGACCCGCAGCCCATCATGAAGATCTATGACAAGGACGGCAACCTTATCGTCGACAATACGAACCCCGAGGGAACTCAGGTGATTTCCGCCGAGGTGGCGCATGCCGCCGTCGAGGTCATGAAGGGCGTCGTCAATACCTCTGAGGGCACGGGCCAGGAGGCGAAGCTGTCCAACGGGCAAGAGGTTGCCGCGAAGACCGGTACGTCAAGCGAATATCACGACATCACTTTCTGCGGCATAACCCCGCAGCTTTCGGTGGCTATCTGGTTCGGCGACCCGTCCAACGAGGAAACGCTCCCGACGCACCTTAGCGCCGCGGACGTATTCGCCAACTTCATGAACGTGGTGCTGGATGGCCAGGAGGCGAAGAGCTTCCCCGAGGCGTCCAATCCGACATACAAGGCTTTCCAGAATTCCGTCTACCATGTGTACGCCGCAGGAACCTCGTCAAGCTCCACCAGCTCGACGGGCACGTCGTCGACGTCGGGAACCACGACGAATTCCGGATCCTCTTCAACCTATGGAAACGGCACGTCCACGGGCACTACCGGCACGAATTCCAGCACCGGGACGACCGGCACCGGCGCCACGAATGGAGCAGCGGGCACGGGCTCAGGGACGGGAAGCACCACATCAACGGGCGGAACCACGACGGGAACGGGTGGCACGGGAGCCGCTTCCGGCACAGGAACCAACGGCTCAGGTGGCACTGGCACCGGCACTGGCACCGGATCGACTACGGGCTAATCGCCGGAATGGCGTCAACGCAAAGGCACTAAAGCAAGATCTCCTCGCATATATTGGATAAGGACAACGCAATGAATCGAAACATGGTTAGTAAGCTGGCGGCTATCGCATGCGCCGGTGTTCTGGGGGCGGCGGCGCTTGGCGGGTGCGCCCAGCAGCAAAGCACGCAGGCGACTCAGGAAATCTCCGACAACCGCGCCTACATGACGCAGGTTAATCAAACGATGGATGATTTGAAAACGCGCATGGACTCCTTCACCGATGCCGTATCCCGCAAGGATGTCGTGTCGATGCGCACGCAAGCGGACAATGCGTTCAAAGTGCTCGATTCATTGCGCTCGCAGGATGCTCCTGACGCACTGAAGTCGATTAAAGCCGACTATGTTGAAGGCTGCGATAACCTTCAGACGGCACTTAACGATTACATCGCCCTGTATACGGAAATCGATGCAGCGACCGAAGCTCAGCCGTTTGACTGGTCCACCTACGATCAGCGCCTTTCCGATATCAAATCCACCTACGATCAAGGCATTGCAAAGCTGCAAGAGGGCGACAAGACAGCAGCGGATATGAATAGCAACTAAAACGAAGCGTAAGAGCGAAAGCGAAGCCTTCGGTAAGCGAAACAGAAGGGGGGCGGGAGTGGTTATCACCCCCGCCCCCCTTCTTTGCATTCTCGCTTCCTGGTGCAGCGTGCTGCTGCTAGGCTCAGTTGGTTTTCGGGCCTGTCGACAACACGACGACAATCGATCCGTCGCTTGCAACGTATTGCCGGATGACGCTGTCCTTGGCAACTGTCGACGAATATTCGGTCACCGAAGAGGCCTTCCAGTCCTTCAACAAAGTCTTCGCTTCGGAAAGCGTTTTGCCGGTTACGTCGGGCGGGGTCGTTGCATTCGAGGAGTTCGCAAGCGTCGTCCCCGAGGTAATCGAGGTGGGGGTTTGGTTGCTGCTCGTGGTGCTCTCTTCGGAGCCTAGCGCGGCCTTCTGCTTGTCGTTGAATTCGTTCGTGTAGCTCGGAGCTTTGGTTTCCGGGAACTGCTGTACCGTTTTACCGGAAGTCGCGCGGTCCATGAAGTCTTTCCAGAGCGCATTGCAGTTCAGGTTGTGGTCCGTCGAAATGCTTCCCTCGGGGTTGCCAATCCAGGTAGCTACGGAAATCGACGGGGTGTAGCCCACGAGCCAGTGATCGGCGAAGTCGGTCGAGGTTCCCGTCTTGCCCGCAACCGGCTGACCGTTCGCCAGCTTTGCCGTCTGGGCCGTGCCATCGGATGCCTCGAAGACCTGCTTCAGTACCGAGGTGGTCGCTCCCGAAACCTCTTCGCTCAGCACGCGCTGCCCTTGCTCGTCGGCCTCGTAGATGACGTTTCCGTCTTTGTCTTCGATTTTCGTCACCACTACGGGGCTGTGCTTCACGCCGCCCGAGGCGAGCGTCGCGTAAGCGCTTGCCATGTCTAGCGGAGTGGTGCTGGCAACGCCGAGCGTGGAGGTGTACACCGTGGTCATGTCAGACGTGATGCCGAGGCGGCGCGCCATCTCGGTGGTGGATGCTTGCCCGATCGCTTCGGACAGGCGAAGGTATCCCGTATTAGCCGACACGGCGGTCGCGCTTTGAATGGTGCGGATGCCGTAGTCGATGTTGTCGAAGTTCTCGAACGACTGCTCCTTGCCGTCGATTTCCTTCGTCATGGGGGAGGTGCAGTCGATGCGCGTTTGCGGGTCGATGCCCTTTTCGATAGCTGCGGCAAGGGTGAAGGCCTTGAACGTCGAGCCGGCCTGCCTTCCCGATCCGCCGGT
>CAVBAM010000238.1:0-3163 GCA_963593315.1 Candidatus Methanomethylophilaceae archaeon
GCGGCGTCCATGTCGTCAACCGCGAAGGCCAGGTGCGTGTCGCGCCCGCCGTTGTTGTACGGCTCCACGCGGCCGTCGTTCCACGTGAGCTCCAGCTCGAAATCGGTCGTGTCGTTGCCGATGTACACGTTTTTCCAGGAGCCGTCGTCCGGACCCATCTCGCGGACCACGTCGAGCCCCAAAGCCCTCTTGTAAAACTCGAGCGACTTATCCAGGTCGAGCACGTGGATGCAACGGTGAACCATCTTCGCTTTCATGGGAAACCCTTTCTCTTCGCGTTGCCCACCATTGTTGCAAGTTCCCCCGAGCGCGTCGATGCCAGCCACCGCTTTTCCATGCGCAATCTTACTTGCTCGTCATTTGCTTTTTGGGTGCGAAAACGGGCTGATTTTGGCGCGATTTGTCTTCTGCAGGTTTCTGACCTGCTGTTTCGCGAATTACCCTTACTTGCTTCTTACTTGCTCGTCATTTGCTTCTTACTTGCTTTTCGCAATTCAGCCCCTATAATTTGATTCGAGCAAAGGAGGCCACCCCATGCCCAATTTCAAACTCCTCATCGACAACCTGTGCAACTTGCCAAGCGAAACCGAATACGTCGAATTCAAAGAGAGCTACTCCGAACCCGACAAGGAAGGCAAGGATATATGCGCCCTCGCGAATTCGGCGACCCTGCATGATGCGAAATACGCATACAAAATCTGGGGCATATCCGACGACACGCATGAAGTCGTCGGAACGACATTCAACCCTCGCACCACGAAGAAGGGCAACCAAGACCTGGAGATATACCTGAGGTCCATGCTCAGCTCCAACGCCAACTTCGAATTCGAAGAAGACGAGGTATACGGGAAACACGTTGTCGTGCTCAAAATTTCGCCGGCAACGAACAGCCCCGTGCGATACCAAAGCATCGCATATATCCGGTCGGGCAGCAGCACGCAAAAGCTCGAGCAGGGCTCGCTGCGCGAAGCCGAACTGTGGCGCAAAGCCGCCCGCTCGGTCTACGAAAAGCAGGTCGCCCTCGATGGCCTTGAACTCGAAGACGCACTTCAGCTGCTTAACTTCGATGCATACTTCAAGATGCTCGGGCAGGCCGCGCCTTCGAATTCGGAAGCGATCGCACACGTGCTCAAAGTCGACAAGATTCTCGAGGATTCCGCAGACGGCTACGCAATCACCAATCTCGGCGCCATTCTGCTTGCCGCAAACCTCCAAGACTTCCCAACGCTCAGACGCAAGGCTATTCGGATTGTCAAATACAGCGGCGACGGCCGCATCTCCATCGAAAAAAATATGACGTTCGAAGAAGGATATGCAACCGCTTTCGAACAGGCATTCCTCTATCTCATGGCGACCATACCGTCAGCCGAGCCCATCGAGGGCGCCCTGCGCAAATCAAAGCCGGAATTCCCGGGCATCGCCGTTCGCGAACTGCTCGCAAACGCAGTCGTCCACCAAGACCTGCAGGCAACCGGCACAAGCCCCCTTATAGAAGTCTTCGACAGCAGAATCGAGGTAACCAACCCCGGGACGCCTCTTATCGAACCAAAGAGAATCGTGAACGATCCCCCGCAATCGAGAAACGAATCTCTCGCGGCCCTCATGCGACGCATGGGAATCTGCGAGGAAGCAGGAAGCGGTTGGGACAAAATCGTTTCCTCATGCGAAGAGGCGCAACTTCCCGCCCCCGTCATCGAAACCGCGAACGAGACAACGCGAGTAATTCTCTACGGACGCCGAGAATTCAAAGCGCTCACGCCCGACGAGCGGGCTGATGCCTGCTATTGGCACGTATGCGTGCGTTTCGCTTCGAGAGATTACGCGAGCAACCAGTCGCTTCGAGAACGATTCGGCCTCAAGGAATCCAATTCGGCGCAAATATCGAGACTCATCAAATCGTGCATCGACAAGGGGCTTATTAAACTGTCCGATCCGGACGCTTCCCCGAAATATCGCCGCTACGTTCCTGCTTGGGCATAAACGGGAACGTAGCCATTGACCGTCGCTGATCTTACTTGCTCGTCATTTGCTTTTTGGGTGCGAAAACGGGCTGATTTTGGCGCGATTTGTCTTCTGCAGGTTTCTGACCTGCTGTTTCGCGAATTACCCTTACTTGCTTCTTACTTGCTTGTCATTTGCTTCTTAGTTGCTTTTTGGCCGGTTGTCCGATATTCCGGCTTCGCCGGAAGCGCGCTCTTGCGAACGCGCCTACAAGGGATGGGGGGCCTCGTTTGCTGCCGGGAAACGACCTCGTTCGGCAACGATGCAAGCGCACCTCATAAATTGCAATGCAGCAGCAGCGTAAAACGTATCGTTGTTGAACGTGGCGACTATTTGCCAGAACGGGCGCGGATGCTCTTTACCGCCCGCACGACCAGCACGATGGCGCAAGCGAGAAGGATGACCCCGCCTGCCGCACGGAGCCAATCTTCCACTTCGGGAAGCGACGGCCCGCTATTCGCGGTCGTAACGCCAGTTTCTTGGGAGTTTGATTCTTGCCCTTGGGAAGACCCAGATTGCCAATCAGCAGACGCGGAATCACCGTTGCGCCCGGATGCACGATCGGCTGCCGCGGAACCGTCGCCGCGCACGCATTCGACCACGTAGCGCTGGGTGTTGTAGCCATACGGATGGCACGTCACCAGCGTCACCAGGTCGCGCCCGGCCTGAACGCCGACAGCCGCCGTGTCGGTTGGATCGATCACCTTCGTAGCAGCAACCGTATAGACAAAATCGTCCCACAGCGTATGAACGAAAACCTGATCCCCCGCCGAAAGCTTCTCGATATCGCGAAACATCGCGGCTGCCCCATAGCCGCGATGTCCCGCGATGACGCAATTGCTCGATGCCTGGCCCAGCGGAGCCGACGACCCCGCAACGACGGTCGCGCCCTTCGCCATATGATCTTCGCTTGCGCCCAGGTACAGCGGAAGTTCGCAGTTCATGGCGGGAATGTCGATGGAGCCCACGAGCCCGTCGCCGAGCCCCTGCAGGCCGAACAGCCCGGCCGCATCGCCAAAGGCGAACGGGTCGGATGCGATGACGACCTCACCAGACGCAACCTTCGCGTTGTAGGTTTCAAGCAACGTTCGCGCTTGCGCCAGGTCGTTGGCGGTCATTGCGGAACCGCCACCGGAATCGGCGTTGGATTCGAACTGCGAAC
>CAVBAM010000239.1:0-3158 GCA_963593315.1 Candidatus Methanomethylophilaceae archaeon
GTAGGATTTCGTAGGCGCGTTCGCAAGAGCGCGCTTCCGGCGAAGCCGGAACATCGGGCGGGATATCGTCCGGCGGGCAACCGGACACCGCCGCCTCGCCTCGGAAATGTGTGTCGCGCCCTTCGGGCGCTCTCTAATGATGTTCGAGCTGTCGCTCGAACCTACGAAAATCTAACGGAAACGTTGCCCTTGCAGTAGGATTTCGTAGGCGCGTTCGCAAGAGCGCGCTTCCGGCGAAGCCGGAACATCCGCCGGCCGATAAGCCGCCGGCGTCCCGGCATCCCTTGCGGCCTGGTCGATCTTGCGATCGACCCCACGAACACATGGGCAAGCGTTGCCCTTGCAGCAGGATTTCGTAGGCGCGAGTGACAGCTCGCGCAGCAATAGGTTAGCGCCGTAAGGCGCGTCACACATTTTGCGCCGAAGGCGCATTCCTCAAAGTCCGAACCCTTTTTGATCTCGGGCTGCTTCCCCCGCGCCGCCGATTCCGCTGCCCTGGGCGGCCGCTTCGGTGCAGATACTTCACTGGCGCAACAAAACACTTCATATCGTCTTTACAATACCTGTGAAATATATACGAGCGCGTTATAATTTGTAACGAACGCATGGCTGCAATTATTCTCGATAGAGGCTTCCAAAACCTTGCAAAAAATGTGACAGAAACGTGACGGAAAACACTGTTTTCGCAGGTCAATACTTGATATAGTGCTATTAAAAGAAAGATTGCGCATAACGGCTGGTTTCCAGGGGATATCAGTCGCTTTGTTGCGTAGTTGCTTACGTTGCCGCTGGCCGGAAAGGGCGAGAGAGGGTTCCCATTCCAGGGTTGCGGCGATCGACAGGTTGCGAAGCCTGCAATGACGAGGAGAGGGAACTCGCATGAATAACGATCTACGAGCTCGCAAAACGCAGTCGATGCCGCATGCTGCGACATGCACCGGCGTGGCTCTGGCGCTCACCCTGTCGCTGACGCCCGCCCCGGCGCTTGCCGCCGATGGCGCAACGGCTGCCAGCACCAACAGCGTGACGGCAACGGACGCCCAGGCGCAGACGGCCGTGTCCTTGCGCGGCATCGACACGCTTTCCGTCGGGGGAGACTCCTTCGACCTGGCAACGGTCGTGGGGCTTGGCGGCAGCACCCTGTATGCCGACGTCACCGTCAACGGCACCGTGAAGCAGCAAGACCTTCCGTACACCTACGACCGCGCCACCGACGAGGCCGGCGTCGTCTCGCTTTCCGCGAAGGCTTCTTACGTGGCCGCGCATTCCGGCGCGATCGACATATCCTTCCACACCAAGGATGCTGACGGCGTCAATTCCGCTGCGCTGCTCGACGCGACGGTGTACGCCGTTGCCCTGCGCGTTAACGGCCAGGCGATCGGCAGCGTCGCCGACTCCATCATCGGCATCCGCACGTGCCCGGCGGCCGATGCCACGCAGGCCTTCGAAGCTCCGCGTCTGGTCGTGCGCGACGGGAAAACCTATCGTCTTGCATCGTCTTCCGCCGCGGCAACGCCCAGCCTGGTTGACGGCGTGCTCTACGTCGACTACGAGGCAGTCGACGAAGCGGGCGTTTCCGCATCGGTGACCTACGTGGATGAAAACGGCGCCGTGCTGCTGCGCGACGATTTGGGAACGCTCTCGGCCGGCCAGGAGCAGACGGCCGCCGTGCGCGACACCGTCGAAGCCAACAACCGCGTCTACGTGCCCATCTCGAAGATGCCGACCGTTACCGTGAGCGCGGCGTCTCCCGAGGTCGTGGTGCATTGCCTGCCGCGTAAGGAAGCGAGCCAGGAAACGCGCACTGCGACCATCAACTACGTGTCCGCCGACGGCACCCAGCTGATGCGCGACAAGGTGGAAGTGGGCGTGGGCGGCTACACCTACGCCCCGCCGACCGTGTTCTCGCAGGCGCGCGACGGCTCGGTCGAGCGTTATGTGCTGGCCGGCGGCCGCGACAGCCGCGGCGCGTCCTGGGATGCCGACGCGGCATCGTCTCTGACGCTGGCCTTTGACGGCGCTCCCGAAATCACGCTCGTGTACGAGGCTCAGGCCGTAAACCTCACGTACACCGTGAACTTCGCGCTGGTCACGCCCGCCGACGGCGGCGGCTATGCTGTGCAGGTCGATTCCTCCGAAAGCGACACCGTTTCCGAAGCGGCCGTCGCCAGCGTGAGCCTGCCCGCAACCATCACGCGCGATGGCGAAACCTACACCCGCGTGGGCAGCGAGGACGCGCTCACTTACAGCTGGTCCGACCTCAACGCCGGCCGCGCCCTTTCCGACACCGTGTACTACACGCGTTCGGACGTGCAGCCGGCTTCCGCTTACGACGTCACCGTGCGCTACGTGGATGTGATCAGCGGAAACGAACTGGGCAGTGAAGTGATTTCCTGCAGCCCCGACGGCGAGGCGCTTTCCATTTCCGGTCCCGAGTCCCTCGAGGTCGAAGGCGCAACCTATCAGCGCCTGACCGGGCAGGAAGCCGCCATTTCGCACCGCTACTACGCGCCGTACCGTACCTACACCATCTACTATGCGCAGCCCGGCGCCGTCTCCGAGGGCGACACCACGGTCGTGCGCACCGACGTCATCGACGGCGGCGTGCGCTACTACGAGGTCAACCCGACTGGCGGAACCGTGACCACCACCACGGCGAACGGCACCACCGCAACGGGCGGCCTGGCCGCTTCGACGCCGTACACGACGGTCGTCACCAACAATGCCGCCGACGGCTCGGCCAACACGCAGTCCGATGTGATCGCCCCGAATGGCGAAAGCGCTTACGAGGAGCGCATTTCCGACGAGGAGACGCCGTTGGCTTCCGCCGATGAGGGTGCAACCGCTGCGCAGGAAGCTTCGATGGTTCCGGCTGGCATCGCCGCAGCCGCCCTTGCGGCGGTCGCAGCGGTTTGCGTTGCCGTTATGGCGTTCGTGCGCAGAAGCGGCCGCAAGCAATCCGCCGGCACGGACGACGGCTCGAAGGAGGCGTAAGGGACATGAAGACGAAAGATACCGCCATGAAACGCAACTCCGCTTCCGCTACCGGCGCGCGCACCGCGCCCCGCCGCTCCCGCGCCCGCTCGCTTTCCAGCAAGGCGCTGTCCATCGTGATGTCGGCCATCCTCGTCATCGGCCTGTCGCCCATGACGAAGGTG
>CAVBAM010000240.1:0-3154 GCA_963593315.1 Candidatus Methanomethylophilaceae archaeon
CGCGGCTGGCTCCGACGGGACGCTTGGTGCGCGCGTCGCCAAGGCGCAGCTGTCGCATGCCGGGCGCTACGAGGTGTCCGGCAGCCATGGCTGCTATGGGTGTCACGGGGCGAACGCGAGCGCGTGGCCTATCCTGGCGACGGCGCCGCAGCTGCCGGCGTTCCATTTCGACGCGACTTCGCCGACGTCGTTCGACGATTTGGACGAAAGCTATCAGGATTGCGCCACGTGCCATATCGAGATTACGGGCAAGCAGGAGAAGAAGGCGGCCGAGTAAGGCGCGGGCGGCTGTGGGCGATATTAGCTCCGGCCGACATCGCGACCGGGGTCCGGCGGTTGGATCGCAGTCGCGGCGGCGGGTTTGCCGGCGGCGGGCACTAGCCGCAAGCGAGGCCGATGCTGCCGACGTTGGCCGGCCGTTGGTTGTCGCGGCGGGCGGGCGCCGTTCTAGAAGAGATTGCGTGGAGGTGTACGGGATGGTTATTTCCTCATTGGTGGTTGAATGCGCCCAGGGCTTCGAGGAGCAGGTGCGCGCGGCCCTGGTCGCGATTCCCGGGGTAGAGGTGCACGAGGTGCACGATTACAAGCTGGTGGTGACCATCGAGGCCGAGACCGTCGACGATTCGCACGATGTGGCGAATTCCTTCATCTCCATTACCGGCGTGATCGGGGTCAACCTTATCTATTTGAACTGGGAAGACGACAAGACCATCTATCCGGAAGGCGTGTAGGGGATGACGAACCAGGCGAATGCGCGCCGCGAGCGCAAAGGGCTGGGGCCGGGCAAGATAACGGTCGCGCGCCGTTGCGTGCAGGTGTTCATGCTCGCGCTGTTCGCCCTGCCCGTCGTGGCGGCGGGGTGGGGGCTTTTCGGCACCACGGCCCCGACGGGCGAGCAGATGGCGACGCCGGCGGAACTGCCGTTTTTCGGCACGCTCGGTTCGTCGTCAATCGGGCCGGTAACGGTCCTCGACCCTTTCGCCACCCTGCAGGTCATCTGCGCTTCCAAGACGTTCGATCCAGCTTGGCTGGTCGGCGTGCTGCCGGTTTTAATCGTGTACGGCCTCATTCGCGGACGCGCGTTCTGCGGCTGGGTGTGCCCGGTCAACCTGCTTGGCGAGGTGGTCGACTTCCTGCGGCGTAAGCTGCGCCGCCCGGTCTACGAGATGCCGGTGCCGCGTCACGCGAAGCTCTACGTTGCGGGCGCGGTGCTCGCTCTGTCGCTTCTGCTGGGCATTCCCGTGTACGAGATTTTCAACCCCATCGGGGCTATCAACAAGCTGGTGGCACTTGGCGCGGTCACCGGCGTGGTGACGCTGGTGTGCATCGTGGCCGTCGAGCTGTTCTGGGGTCATCGCGTGTGGTGCCGCGCGCTGTGCCCTCTCGGCGGGTTCTATGAGGCGCTCGGGCGCGTGGGGCTGCTGAACGTGCGCATCGACCACGACGCCTGCATCGGTTGCGGCAAGTGCCAGAAGGCCTGCCTGTGCGACCCGGCGATTCTGGACGACGCGATTTCCGGCAAGGCGAACGCCGTCACCGCCGGAGACTGCATGCTCTGCGGCAAATGCCTCGACGCCTGCCCGACATGCGCCCTGAAAGTAGGAGTCGGAAGGAAGTAGGCGTCCCCGTGAGCCCCTTCGTTAGCGGTAAGTGACGCTCCGGACGCGACCTTCCTTCGGCATCGTTATATCAGCTTTTCGGCATGCCCTAGGGCCCATAGGGGCACGTTCACCAACCATCCTTCGTCGCGGTAAGGCGAGAGGGACGTGCGCAATGCCCGCCCAAGGGAAAATTTTTCGCATGCGATCTTGAGGCTTTTCGCTTGCAGATTTTCGCCGGCTTTTACCTCGATGGGGATGACGTTTTCGTTGATCTGGATGGCAAAATCCGTTTCGGCTGTCCCCGTTTGCGAGGACCAGTAAAACGGCTTGAAACCCGCTAGACGCAGTTCCTGCTCAACATATTGTTCGGTTAAAGCGCCCTTGAATTCAGTGAAAATGCGGGAACCGTCCAATACGGCGGCAGGGTCCAACCCGGCCAGGGCACCGAGAAGTCCCACATCGGTGCAGAACAGCTTGAATGCACTGAGATCTTCGTATGATGAGACGGGTATGCGTAGTGCGGAAACGCGCGGCACTTTCTTCACCGCCCCATAATCCTCGAGCCATTGCAAGGATTCCTCGAAATCGCGAGCTCTGGCGCCGGGACGTGCTGCTCCGTACACGAAGCGTTTGTTTTCTCGGGCCAGTTGCCCCGGAAGGGACCGCCACACCAGCCTCATGCGTTCAAGGATGCGCGTTGGGGCGTGTTTACTGAAGTCCGTGTCGTACGCATCGAGGATGAGCGACTGCAGTCTCCGAACTTCGCGAAGGTTGCTCTCGTTTTTGAAGGACTCGACCACTTCGGGCATTCCTCCCACCACCAGATAGTCCTTGAGACGCCTTTCGAGTTGTTCGGATATGCTCGCCAGAAGTTGCATGTCTTCCTGCTCGAGGGCGTCGGCAGCTGGATCGCCATCGAGCGCACGTACGAATTCGCAAAACCCCATGGGGCGTACCGTGAGTTCGTCGACCTTTCCGACGGGAAACGATTCCCCTTCACGCCTTACGGCGATGCCCATATAAGAACCGGCTGCCATGACGTGGTATTCGGGCGCTTTCTCGCAGAAATACTTGAGCGACGTCAGACCACGTGGCGCCTCCTGAATCTCGTCGAAAACCAGGAGAGTTTGCTTCGGATCGATTTTAACGCCGCTTCTTAGCTCGATTTGCTTGATGATGCGGATGGGGTCAAGGTCCTGCTCAAAGAGCGTGCGGGCCGATGCGTCGTACATGAAGTCGACTTTCACGAACGAACTGAACTGTTCGCGACCGAATTCTTCCATAAGCCAGGTCTTGCCCGTTTGACGGGGCCCGCGCAAAAGCAGCGGTTTTCTGTTCGTCCGCAGTTTCCAGGCTGTCAATTCCGTCATTAAGTCTCTGCGCATGCGCCGCCTCCTGCCATCATCTCGTTTGATTATAGGGCATTTCAGAAAAGTCCCCCGGTAAAATGTGGGAGCGACGCACAAAAGTCCTTGGGAAAATGTGGGAGTGATGCACGAAAGTCCTAGGGAGTTTTGTGCGATTGAATGGTTCGCTTGCGGGGCGCGGCTGCT
>CAVBAM010000241.1:0-3137 GCA_963593315.1 Candidatus Methanomethylophilaceae archaeon
CAGCATGAACAGCTTCGCCAGCACGTAGCCGATGATGCCGCATGCCGGGAACGTGATGATCCAAGCCAGCAGCATGTTCTTCGCGATTCCCCAGTTCACGCGCTTGATGGACTTGCTCGCACCCACGCCCATGATGGCCGAGGTGTTGCAGTGGCTCGTGGAGACGGGCATGCCGGTGAGGCTTGCGAACAACAGCGTGAACGTGGTGGAGAAATTCGCGGCGACGCCCTGGTACTTCTCGAGCTTGACCATGTCCATGCCGACGGACTTGATGATGCGCTTGCCGCCAACGATGGTGCCCAGCGAAATGGCGGCCGAGCAGATGATCATAAGCCACAACGGGAAGCCGGAGCTGTCGGGCGTAGACATGCCGTAGGAAAGCGCGATGCCGAGCATGCCGATGGACATGAACTTCTGGCCGTCCTGCGCGCCATGCAGAAAGGAAAGGGCGACCGCGCAGAGGTCCTGGATGACGACGAACGCCTTGTTGGCGGTCTGTCGATTGGCCGCCTTGAAGACGAATTCGATGATGCGCGTGAACACCCAACCGAGCAAAAAGCCCGCGACCAGCGAGAACACCATGCCGTAGATGACCTTCGCCCACTCGGCGGGAACCACGCCCGCCCAGCCGTTGAGCGCGATGGCGCCGCCGGTGATGCCGGCGATCAGCGAATGGGACTTCGAGCACGGGATGCCGAACACCCAGCACACGCATCCCCATAAAATGGCGCCTATCATGGCCGCCATCAGGGCAAGCAAGGCGGCGTCGGTACTTCCCGAGAAATCAACCATGCCGAACATGGTTTTGGCGACTGCGGTGGAGATGTAGGTCATGCCCACCAGGCCTACAAAGTTGAAAACGGCGGCAAGCCCGATAGCGACGCCGGGCTTCAAGCAGCGCGTGGAAACGACCGTTGCGATGGCGTTGGGAGCGTCGGTTGCGCCGGAAACGGCGGTAACGCCAATGACGAGCGCCAAAATGACGAACAGGACGGGCTGAGCCATCGCCTGTTCCAGAAAACCCATGAACGTAAGAGCCAAGGAGCACCTCGTTTGCAGCTTCGACGAATGTCGTACGCCCGCAATTTTACCGAAACATTACAGTCGCGGGACGACAATATTTCGATACTGAAAGAAATACCTCGTAGCTGAAGTGGGTGTCTGGAAAGCGACGGCTCGCAAGCCCCCCTCCCCTACGCCTCCGCGCGCTCTTGAATTTCGCCGGTCTTGTAGGCCTCGATCAACTCTTCCAGCTCCTCGATGCGCGCGGAGAGCTCCGCACCTGTGTCGGTGCGCGCAACCAGCGTGCGCTCGCGCCCGCGCTCCACCACGCGGCGGCTGCTGTGGATGTCCAGCTCCTCGCGCACCGCCGCCTCGGCCGATTCCAGCGGCTCGTGCGCGGCCAGGATGAACTCGTGCGAGTTGCTGATGAGCGTGTAGCCGGCAATGCCCGTCGTCGGCTGGTAGGCGCGCGAGAAACCGCCATCGATCATGATGACGCGCCCGCCGCACTTGACCGGATCCTCGCCGTCCTTCACCTTCACCGGCACGTGCCCGCAGATGATGTGCGAGGTTTCCGGGTCAAGCCCGAAGTCCTCGAAGATGCCGCCGATAACCTGCTCGTCATCGATGAGGTTGTAGAAGGCGTTCTTCACTTCCTTGCGCGCGGGCTTCTCGGCGATGAGGTACAGCTCGAACGTGGCCATCTTGCTCTTCGCGAACAGCGGGCTGCCCTGCCCCAGCCACAGGTACCACAGAAGGTCGCGCCCGCGTTCGCGCTCGGCAGCATCGTGGCTGAAGAACGCCGCGCGCACGTAACGGTCGCACACGTCGTACAGCGAACGGCCCTTGTAAGTTTCCCCGAAGATCTCGACCTCTTTCAGGCTGCCGTCATCGTTAAGCGGCACGCACGCATGCAGCAGCAGGTTGCCGTTGCTCACCTTGTACAGGCTGCCGGCTTCCAGGAAGAAACGCATGTGGCGCTGCAGTTTCTCGCTGCCGAGGAAGGCCGCCTCAAGGCGCGCCATAACCTCTTCCTCCTCGGGCGTGAGCGCATAGGGGTCGGCCGGATCGACGGTCGGGAACACCTTGTCGGTGAGCTCGTATTCGATGCCGTCTACCACCACGCACCCGCGTTCGCGATCGATCTGACCAAGCAGGTTGCGGTCGTCAAGCATAAAGCCGGGGTACTTCGCGATCAGCGCCGCTTCGACCTTGAACTGGATGATGGCCATGGCCTTCTGGATCTTCACGTTCAGCTCAAGCTCGGCGGGCGTCAGATCGGGGTTGCCCTTCAGCCCGAAGCCTGCACACGGGTCGTCGCGGTAAGCCTGCTGCGCAAAGGTTGCCAGCGGCAAGATGTTGATGCCGTACGCGTCTTCCAAGATGGACAGGTTGCCGTAGCGCGAGCAAATGCGCACGACGTTGGCAATGCAGCCCCGCTGGCCAAGCGAGGCGCCCATCCACACGATGTCGTGGTTGCCCCACTGGATATCGACGTTGTGGTGCGCGATGAGCGTTTCCATGACGGTGTCGGGGGCCGGGCCGCGGTCGTAGATGTCGCCGATGATGTGCAAGCGGGAAATGGCCAGGCGCTGGATGGCCTGCGCAAGCGCCTCGATCAGATCGATCCCTCGCCCGGTGCGCACCGCGGCGTCGACGATGCCGTCGTAGTAGGCTTCCTTGTCGTCCGCGTCGACATCGGAGGCAATCAGCTCCTCAAGCAGGTAGGCGAACTCCTGCGGCAGCTGCTTGCGCACGCGGCTGCGGGTGTACTTGCGCGCGGCGCGGCGCACCACGGCCACCAGGCGCGGGACGTAGGTCGCGTAGAAGGCGGCCTCGTCGGCGCATTCGGCCAGCATGAGCTTGGCCTTTTCGCGCGGGTAGTAGATAAGCGTGCACAGGCTGCGCTTTTCCGCCTCGGAAAGCTCGTCACCGAACACTTCGTCCACCTTCAGGCGGATGGAGCCCGACCCGTTACGCAGGATATGGCTGAACGCCTCGGCCTCGCCGTGGATGTCGGAAGCGAAGAACTCGGTGCCCTTGGGCAGGTTCATGATGGCGCTCAGGTTGATAACCTCGGCAGATGCCAGCTCCAACGTGGGGAAGCTGCGGCTGAGCAGCTGCAGATAGCGCTT
>CAVBAM010000242.1:0-3098 GCA_963593315.1 Candidatus Methanomethylophilaceae archaeon
TCGTGTGCGCCCAGGTTCGCGCGGCGTTCGCCGGCATCGAACCCGCTGAGGCTTCGAAGTGTGTCGTCGCCTACGAGCCCATTTGGGCGATCGGCACCGGCCGCACCGCCACTCCCGAGCAGGCGCAGGCCGTGTGCGCCTCCATCCGCGCGACGCTCGCCGAGCTTTTCGGCTCCGAAGTTGCCGATGGCATGCGCGTGCTGTACGGCGGGTCGATGAACGTCGGCAACGTCGAGGCGCTCATCGCCCAGCCCGACATCGATGGCGGCCTCGTCGGCGGCGCGAGCCTGAAGGCCGATCAGTTCATCCAGCTCGTGAAAGCGTGCCTGTAATGGCTGCTGCAGCTTCACGTAAAGAGGGGCTGACGCTTCCCGTCTGCCTCATTATCATGGACGGCCTCGGTCTTGCCGATGCCGGTCCGGGCAATGCGGTTTCTCTCGCTGAAACCCCGTGCCTGGATGAGCTGTTCTTCCAGCATCCCTTCACGCAGCTCGAGGCGTCGGGCGAGGCGGTCGGTCTGCCCGCGGGGCAGATGGGCAACTCCGAGGTGGGGCACCTCAACATCGGCGCCGGTCGCGTGGTTCATCAGGAGCTTTCGCGCATCAATCATGCTTGCGCCGACGGGTCCATCTGCGAAAACGAGGTCATCAATGCAGCGTACGCCCAGGCTGCAAAGCCCGGAGCGGCGCTTCATCTGATGGGCTTGCTTTCCGATGGCGGCGTTCATTCCAGCAATGAGCACCTCTACGCACTCATTAATCATGCGGTTGCCTCCGGCATCTCGGACGTACGCGTTCATGCCTTTATGGATGGTCGCGACGTGCCCCCCTCGAGCGGCAAGGGTTATGTGCAGGAGCTTTCCGATTTCATTGACGCCAATGGATATGCCGACGTCGTTCGGATAGCCAGCGTTTCCGGCCGCTATTACGCGATGGACCGCGACACGCGCTGGGATCGCGTGCAAAAAGCGTACGAAGCCGTAGTTTGCGCGAATCCTTGTGCGGCGGGGCAGACAGCCCTTCAAGCCATTCAGGCTTCCTACGACAAAGAAGTCACGGATGAATTCGTCGTGCCCGTCGCGCTTGACGACCGCGGTGTTCTCGACGGAGATGCCGTCGTGTTCTTCAATTTCCGACCCGACCGCGCCCGCGAGTTGACGCGCGCCTTCGTCGATGCGCAGTTCGGCGGATTCGAGCGTACGCGCCGTCCGCAGGTGAGCTTCGTGTGCCTCACCGAATACGATCCCGAAATCCCGGCACCGGTGGCATTCCCGAAGACGTTTCCCGACAACGTGCTCGCCGACGTTCTTTCTGCGGCCGGCTTGCGCCAGTACCATATCGCCGAAACCGAGAAATACGCGCACGTCACCTTCTTCTTGAACGGGGGGCGCGAAGAGCCGAAGGCGGGCGAGGAGCGCAGCCTCGTGCCAAGCCCCAAGGTGGCCACGTACGACCTTCAGCCCGAAATGAGCGAGCCCGAGGTCGCGCAGACGCTCGCGGACGCCATCGATGCGGGCGAGGCCGACGTCTATATCGTGAACTTCGCCAACCCCGACATGGTGGGGCATACCGGTGTCATCCCCGCAGCCGTCAAGGCGGTCGAGGCCGTCGATGCGGGCGTGGCGAAGGTGCTCGCGGCAATCAAGCGACAGGGCGGTATTGCCTTCATCACCGCTGATCACGGCAATTGCGACAAGATGATCGCCGAGGACGGGACGCCCCATACCGCGCATACCACCGCGCCCGTGCCGTTCGCGTTTTTAGATGCTGCCGGCACGGAACGTACGCTTGTTGATCGAATGGGCGCACTCTGCGACATAGCCCCCACCATGCTCGACGCAATGGGGCTTGAGGCGCCGGTTGAAATGACGGGGAAGAGCCTGCTTGCGTAACGAAACCATGCTGCGGCCCCTTGTTGTTTCCGTACGTGCACTTTTAACGAGCGTCGCCGCTCATTGCTTGCCTTGACGGCGGCGCTTCGTTATACTGAACGACTTGCATACGTAGTTATTCGAGTGAAAGTAGCATTGCTTTGAATCCTCTGTTGATCATCCTCATCGCGCTGCTGGTCATTTCCGGCCTCGGCCTTATCATCTTCATTTTGCTGCATTCCGGTAAGGGCACGGGCATTTCCGACATGATCGCCAGCTCCGTGTACTCCTCGCAGACCGGCACGAGCATCGTCGAGAAGAACCTGGATCGCATCACCATCATTTTCGCGGTGGTCTTCCTTCTGTCCCTTATTGCTTTGATGGTCGTGTATCCCCAGGGCTCCATTGCGGCAAGCTAAAAATTTTTAAAATTGGGTCTTGCCAAGGGGCTAACAGACGAGTATAGTAATCGTCGTTGCTTTTCGAGGCGAACACGTCGGAGTGGTGGAACGGCAGACACGCAAGCTTGAGGTGCTTGTGCCCGTTTAAGGGTGTGCGGGTTCAAATCCCGCCTCCGACACCAGGAAATCGAAAGCGGCTTTCGGGCCGCTTTTTTATTGCCTGGTAGGCGTTGGATGATGACAAAAACTTTTTCAAAAAAGTGCTTGACATCGAATCGGGTTCCGGTAAACTAACGTCTTGCCGATTGAGCCGAAAGGTTCAAGAAAGCACAGCAAGTGGGCGTTTAGCTCAGGGGGAGAGCGCTTCCCTGACACGGAAGAGGTCACAAGTTCAAATCTTGTAACGCCCACCATTTGCGGACATGGCTCAGCTGGTAGAGCATCACCTTGCCAAGGTGAGGGTCGCGGGTTCGAATCCCGTTGTCCGCTCCATTGTCTGTCAAGAACTGGTCGGGAAACCGGCCAGTTCTTATCAAGACAAGAAGACGCCAGGATGGCGACGTGGCCAAGTGGTAAGGCAGAGGCCTGCAAAGCCTTCACCCCCGGTTCGAATCCGGGCGTCGCCTCCAACAAAGAGGCATTTGACAAGTTAACATGCGGACATGGCTCAGCTGGTAGAGCATCACCTTGCCAAGGTGAGGGTCGCGGGTTCGAATCCCGTTGTCCGCTCCATTTACAAGTCACGACCGGGAAATCCCGGTCGTTTTTGTTTTCTGACAGTATAGAAGTGTGGTGGTCTTAGGAGCCCGTTGACGTGCGGTAACGCG
>CAVBAM010000243.1:0-3091 GCA_963593315.1 Candidatus Methanomethylophilaceae archaeon
CGCCGTCGCGCCCGCTGAGAGCCGTTTTGCGCTCATCGAGGACGTGCCGCGCATCGCCGAGGTCGACCATACGCTCGCGCTTCCCCGCGACGAGTACAAAAAGCGCCTGAAGAAGCAGCAGAAGCGCCTCTACGACCTGGAAATGGAAATGTACCAGGCCCGCGTGCCGCTCATGATCATGTTCGAGGGCTGGGACGCCGCGGGCAAGGGCGGCGCCATCAAGCGCATCGCCCAGGCGCTCGACGCGCGCGCCTACACCATCTTCCCCTCGCCGGCGCCCACCAAGCCCGAGCTTCTGCACCCGCACCTGTGGCGTTACTGGACGCGCCTGCCGAAGGCCGGTCACGTGGGCATTTATGACCGCAGCTGGTACGGCCGCGTGCTGGTGGAGCGTGTGGAGGGCTTCGCGTCGGACAAGGAGTGGGCGCGCGCCTACGACGAGATCAACGAATTCGAGCAGGACATGGTGCGCTGGGGCGCCGTGCTGCTGAAGTTCTGGGTGGACGTGAGCCGCGACGAGCAGCTCGCGCGATTCCAGGCCCGCCAGGCCGACCCCTCCAAGCAGTGGAAGATTACCGACGAGGATTGGCGCAACCGCGACAAGTATCCGCAGTACCTAAGCGCCGTCGAGGACATGTTCCGCCTGACGTCGACGCCGTTCGCGCCGTGGATCGTGCTGGAATCGGATGACAAGTGCTATGCACGCGTCAAGGCGCTTGAAACAATCAATGATGCGCTTGAAACGCGCTTGCATGGATAACTCGTTCGCGCTAGTATTACCTGACAGATTCACGGATTACCTACATTGCGCACACGCGCACGACAAAAAGGGGAACGAACATGGAATTCTTGCCTACCTGGTCCATTCCGGTCATCGTGGCCGTCATCGTCATCATCATCGTGGCCTTCATCATCAAGGGCTTCATGGATGAGATGAAGAAGAAGTAGCATCGCCTTCGCGCCGGCTGCGATTCGAGCCACGACCCAATTCGCAGGCGGCGATTCGAGTTTCATGTTCGAGCGAAAGCATAGACTGCGATTTAATCGTAGGTTCGAGCGAAAGCATAGACTGCGATTTAATCGTAGGTTCGAGCGAAAGCATAGACTGCGACTTAATCGTAGGTTCGAGCGAAAGCTCGAACAAAACTAGAGAGCGCCGCAAGGCGCGACAGATCATAAAAAAGCGGGGCGCCCCAGTTGATGCCGGGGCGCCCCGCTTGGTTTAGGAAAAGAGTGCCGGCCCTTCAGCCACGTACGCTACGCGGCGGCCTACCGGCCCTCGGCCACGTACGCTACGCGCTGGCCTGCTGAGCCTTCTTCTTGCGCGCATCGATGAACAGCACGACGAAGATGGGGATGTACAGAACGATGGTGGCCACTAAACCGGAAATACCGTTCGACGAGGCCGAAGAGACGAACAGGGACCCGGTCTGCATGGCCGTATTCGCTTCCGTGAAGAACACGAACAGGAAGAAGTTGTTAATCCAATGGATGGCGCAGCCGGCCAGGCAGTTGCCGTAGACAACGTCGGCGAAATACATGCCTGCGCCGGCGATGAAGTAGCAAATCAGCGCCGGAACGATGGTCTCGATGGTGCTTTGGGTCAACACCTCGGGGTTTCCGCCGTGTGCACCCATGAACAGGAGGCTGCTGATGATGCCCCAGACGACGACCTTGCCGGTGAAGCGGATTTTGTCGCCGCAGGCGGCGCGCAAAAACGTGCAGCGGAATACGACCTCTTCGGTTGTCGTTTGCGCCCAGACGAAGACGAGGCAAATCAGGAAGTTCACGAAGATGGGGAGCGCTCCGATGCTGTTGATCGTGGTGACGCCGTCGGAAGGCATGAGGAACGTGGAGACGAGGGCGTTCAAGATCGTGCCGACGAACCAGGCGCCGATCATTTTGCCGAATACGACCCAGTCGAATTTGCCCGAGGAGCCAAGAATGAGTTGGCGTAGCGTCGTCTTGCAGATGGGGCGAACGAGAATTGCCGCAAGCCCGAGCGCGATTGCGAAGGCGAGCAGCCCGCCAACAGTTGCAGGTGCCCAAGACCATACGCCGTTTGCCTTCCAAAGTACTTGAAGTATGGCGCTGACGAAGCTTCCCAAGATCAGCGCGCCAAAGCAGGCGAAGAAGAAGCCTACCCAGCGGCCGGTCGGTGCCTCGTTCGGCGCCCAGGTTGTGGCTTTCGCCGGTGCGTTGTCCGTCATGATTGTCCTTTCGCGTAGAGTACAGACTTTTTGAAGGTGTTTGGACGTTGTTTTGCAGTCTAGCGCATGCGGGCATATATCAGTGAAACGATTAGAAATAAACCCCACCAAGTGAATCATTTGAGTCGCGTTAATCGGGCCATTGGCGTGTTCCGTGCGACTCGAGAGGTTCTTGGTTCGCGCTACGCTCGACAACCGGCCACCCGACGGCAACAACGCGTCAACCGGTCATCTGCGCCAAAATACAGAAAAGGGGCCTCATTGAGACCCCTTCGAACCATACGCCAAGAACTCTTACGCCATCAGCTTCTTGATACGCTCCATGGCCTCGACGGCGGCCTCGGCCTCGCCGAAGGCGGTCAGGCGGATGTAGCCCTCGCCGGAAGGACCGAAGCCCGCGCCCGGCGTGGTGATGATGTTCGCCTCGGTGAGCAGCTTGTCGAAGAACTCCCAGCTGCCCATGCCCTCGGGCGTCTTGCACCAAATGTAGGGGCTGTTCACGGCGCCGTACACGCTAAAGCCGGCGGTCTCGAGGCCTTCCTTGATCACGCGGGCGTTCTTGCGGTAGTACTCGAGCGTCTCCTCGATCTGGCGCTCGCCTTCCTCGGTGTAAACGGCCGCGGCACCGCGCTGGATGACGTAGGACGCACCGTTGAACTTCGTGCACTGGCGGCGGTTCCACATGGCGTTGAGGCTTTGGCCGTCGCGCTCAAGTTCCTTGGGCACCACGGTGTAGCCGCAGCGCGCGCCGGTGAAGCCGGCGGTCTTGGAGAAGGAGCGGAACTCGATGGCGCAGGTCTTGGCGCCTTCGACCTCGAAGATGGAATGCGGCACGCCCTCTTCGGTGATGAAGCGCTCGTAGGCGGCGTCGAACATGATGA
>CAVBAM010000244.1:0-3080 GCA_963593315.1 Candidatus Methanomethylophilaceae archaeon
ACGGGTTCAGCCCCCATATGAAGCTCGCGTTCGGCGCGGCGCTGCCCGTGGGCGTCGGCGGTGCGCGCGAGCTGGCCGACTTGCAGCTTGTGCGCTACGTCGCCCCCGAGGATGCGCTTGCCGCCTTGAAACGGGCGAGCGTCCCCGACCTCATGGTGACCGCATGCGCCTATGTGGAGCCGAAGGCGCCTGCGGCGTCGGCGGCGTTTCCCATTTCCACGTACCAGGTTGTCCTTTCCGCCGCGCCGGAAAGCCTTCCCATTCCCGCGCAGGTGCATGTGGTGCGCAAGAAGAAGGAGAAGGTGCTCGACGTGGCCGAGTTCTTGGTGGGCGAGCCCGTTCTGAGGGGACGCGAGCTGACGCTTTCGCTTGAGCAGAAGCCCACGGGCAGCTTAAGGCCCGACAAGCTGCTTGCCGCATGCCTTGAGCTTATGGGGCACGACGAGAGCGCCGTCGCGGCGCCCGTCGAAGTTGAGCAGGTCGTGCCAAACATCGAGCCCGAGCCGGCCCATGGCGCGGCTGGCGATCCGTTGCGTGTTCTGTCCATGACGCGCATCGACCAGCGTTCGGCATAGCTTCTCAAGGCCGCCCTGGCGTGCGCGCGGGGCGGCCTTTTCACGGCCAAGGGCGGCCTGGAGCAGCTGCCGCGGGAACTTTTTTCGCCCCAATCGAAACTTTTTTCAAATTAGGGCTTGCGCACAGAGGGGGATTCCTGTAATGTATCCACTCGCAGCTGAACGGGGTGTTAGCTCAGTTGGTTAGAGCGCCGGCCTGTCACGTCGGAGGTCGCGAGTTCAAGTCTCGTACATCCCGCCATCTGAATTCAAAGAGCCGCCAGCGATGGCGGCTCTTCTTTTGCTCTGCCCTTGGAGTTGCAACCAAGGTCGAAGCAGCGATCGAAGCGACGCTCGAGCATGCTCAATGCACGCCATTGAGGGCTATCCAAATTCCCCTATGCACGCAACCGTTTCGCTATACGTTTCCGCGCCGATTCGATGTCTTTACCATTCGCGAATAAAATAAAGCGCATCTGTTACGTTACGCCGGCGGACAGTGCTGCTAAACTCTCATGCTATGTGCAACTTGTGAAGCGCAAAGGGCCGGCAAGGGGTTGTCGGGCCGCTTCCAAGATGTCGCGGGCCTGTGGAGGGGCCCTAGCAATAGCACGACAAGGTGAAGAGGTTGCCCATGGCTTTCATGAAAAGGTCGTACGGCGGCATTCAGCCGTACATTCCCTGCGGGATTTTGCGAATCCGTCTCCCGTTCGTTCATTTCAAGATCTCGCCGCCCGAGGTCGTCACCGGCCTCATGAATGCGTGCACGTCCTATGGCGCGCTGGCGGTGCTCATCTCGACGCTGGGCCTCGACCCCGAGGTCGCCTGGGCGCTCGTGGTGTTCGAAACCATGATGTACACCTGCAACTGGTTGCTCGGCGAGCCGTCCATCTGCGGCTGGATCACGCCCGCCATGGCCATCGTCATTGTGTTTCTGGAAGGCTTCGACCCAGGGGTCGTGCGATTACAGGCGTTAACCGCCGTTCAGCTTGAATTAGCGCTGCTATTCCTCATATTGGGAGCGACAGGCCTATCGAAGAAGCTCAACACGCTCTTGCCACCCGGCGTGAAGGCCGGTATCGTGCTCGGCGCCGGCGTGAACGCGGTCTACGCGCGCCTGTCCGAAGGCGGCGCGGTCGACACGGCCACCATCGGCTGCATCGCGGGTTTGTGCATCGTGTTCTTCCTCATGTTCAGCCAGCGCATTCGCAAGCACATGGACACGCACCGCATCCTGCAGATCCTGGGCAACTACAGCTTCCTGTGGGCCATTCTCGCGCTGTTCATCGTGGGCGGCTTCACCGGCGAGTTCCAGTACAACTTCTCCGGGCAGCTGTTGCGCTTCCCCGACTTCGGCGCGTTGTTCACCTCGGTGAGCCCCTTCTTCATCGGTTGGGCCGAGCCGAGCGTGTGGATCCGCGCGTTCCCGATCGCGCTTATCGCCTGGGTCATCGCCTACGGCGACTTCGTCACGGTGCAGCAGCTCGGCATGCAGGCGCTGCGCGACGACGAGTTCATCGAGTTCGATCCCAACCGCACCAACGTCATCTGCGGCATCCGCAACCTGGTGCTGTCGCTGTTCGCCCCGTATCCGGCGCTTGCCGGCCCGCTTTCGGCCCCGTATTGCGTGGCAACCTACCAGCGCTACAAGCAGTCCGGGCGCCAGGGCATGGACTCCATCTACGATGGTTCGGGCACCAACCTCATCTTCACCGTCGTGGGCCTGTTCGTCTTCCCGCTCTACGAGGCGTCCCTTGCGGCCTCGGGCGCCATCCTCGTGGTGGTGCTGTGCATCCAAGGCTTCGTATGCGCGCAGATCTCGTTCGATTTGGCGCGCGACAAGATGGACCAGGGCCTGGCCGGCATGATCGCGGGCTTCATCCTGGCGCGCGGCGGTGGCGTGGGCCTGGCGGCCGGCCTGCTTTTGTACTTCCTGCTTGCCGACAACGACAAGATCCGCGAGGACTATCGCCTCAACCGCGAGGCGCAGGAGTCGGAGGATCGCAAGACCCGCGAGATGCTCGACGAGCTTGAGGCGCGAAGAGCCGAATTCAAGGAAGCCTCGGCGGCCGACGCCGGAAAGCATTAGTTGGGCTCTGCCAACGGTTCGGTGCCTACGTGCCCGGCCGAGTCTCGTGCCTGGTGCGCAGGCGGCACGTTTCCTGTAGAAGCTGACGAAGCGCCCCTTCCCGTGTTGGGAAGGGGCGCTTTCTTCATGCCTTGGGGACTTTTCGCGCCTATGCGGGAGGCGCGTCTTCGCCGTCCGCCCCATCGCCGGACGCCGCAACCTGTGCCGCCTGCTGCGCTTGGGCGACGACTTCGTCGTAGCCCTTCAGGGCGGCGAAGGGCATGAACAGCTGCCCGCGCTCGGGCGAGGGCGTCGCCTGGCGCGGCCCGCAGGCGGCCACACGTCGCGCGATGTCGTCGAGAATTTGCGCCCGCCTGGCCGCTTCGTCGGCGGAAAGCTCAGGCCAGGCGCTTATGTCGGGGATGCGGGCAGCCCGGCGCGCTTCCTCGATGCTAAGC
>CAVBAM010000245.1:0-3079 GCA_963593315.1 Candidatus Methanomethylophilaceae archaeon
GCCTGACGGGTTCGCGTGGAATTCGACTGGTGCCCTAGGCAGGATTCGAACCTGTGGCCTTCTGCTCCGGAGGCAGACGCTCTATCCAGCTGAGCTACTAGGGCACGCAAGTCGTTCATTATACGCCAACATTTACGATATGTGCGGAAGATATAACGAAACGGGTGCAAACGCATGACTGAAACCATAACCATCGAACGTATGGGTTACGCCGCCGAAGCCGTGGGGCATCGCGCCGACGGCAAGACCGTCTTCGTCGCGGGCGGCGCGCCGGGAGACGTCGCTCAGGTGGAAATCACCGAGGAAAAGCCGAGCTTTTGCCGCGGGCGCATCGTCTCCATCGACGAGGCGGGCCCGTGCCGCGTCGCGCCGAAGTGGGCCGAACCCGCCGCCGCGGGAGCCGCTCCCTGGCAACACGTGGCCTACGATGCGCAGCTTCAGGCGAAGCGCGCCAACGTGGTCGCGGCGCTGGGGCGCCAGGCGGGCTTCGGGGACGCGGCCGAGGAACTGGTGCGGCCCTGCCTGCCCTCCAAGCGCCAGTGGGGGTATCGCAACAAGATAGAGCTGGGTGCTCAGTGGGATGCTCGCGGCACGTTCAACCTGGGCTTCCATGAAGAGGGCTGCCCTGATGTGGTGCAGGCGCTTTCCTGCCCGCTTGCGCACGACTCCATTGCGCGCGCCCCGAAGGCCCTGCGCGGCGCCCTGCGCTTTTTGCAGGGGTCGGACGACCTGGGCATCTTCCGCGTCGGCGTGCGCACGAGCGTGCGTACCCGCGAAACCGAGATAGCGCTGTGGACCAAGCCTTCGGGCTTTCCGCGCGCGGCGGCCGCCAAGATGCTCAAAAGCTGCCTTAAGGCCTCAAGCATCGTGCGCGTCATCGCCGATCCCGGCCATGCCCGCAAAATAAAGGGGCTCGAGGTGCTCGACGGCAAGGGGCACTGGGAAGAGCAGATCGCCGCCGCGCGCTATATCGCCAGCGCCCCGTCGTTTTTCCAGGTGAATACCGCGCAAGCCGAAAAGTTGGTGGGCGAAGCCGTCCGTGCGCTTGGCGGGGATGTGGGCGAAGAAGGCCCGAGCGGCTTGGACGGGCTTCTGGTGGCCGACCTGTACGCGGGCTGCGGCACGTTCGGGGTGGCGCTCGCGCGCGCCGGCGCGGACGTCATCGCGGTCGAGTCCGCCTCTTCGTCGGTGCGCGACCTGCGGCGCAACGCCGATGAGAACGACGTGGACGTCGACGTCATCGGCGGCGATGCGGCGCGCGAGCTTCCCGAGCTCGGCGGGCTCGACGCGCTGGTGGTCGACCCGCCGCGCGCGGGCTTGGCCGACGGCGTTCCCGCCGACATCGCTGCAGCCCGCCCGGGCCGCGTCGTCTATGTGAGCTGCAATCCCGCCACATGGGCCCGTGACGTGCGCCGCTTCGAGGAGGTGGGCTATCGCCTGGAATCGGTGCAGCCGGTCGACTTGTTCCCGCAGACCTATCATGTGGAGGTCGTGAGCTGCTTCAAGCGCTGCTAACGTCCTGGCAAGGCTTGGGGGCCGGCTCCTTGCCGCGGTGAGCGCCGTTTTCGCGTTCTTGTGGTTTTTGCCACGAGGTTTGGTCGAGAATTCCCCGCCCGCCGCGGCGCCCTGATACACTCCCCAACGTATGCGACAAATCGCGCCCGCGCTTGCGGGCGCTTTCGTGAAAAGGGGCTGCGCCGTCTTGCATCCCCTTCGATAGACTAAGGACAAGGAGAGAACATGGCTCTGTACACCCCGCAGTATCAGCCGACGGGCGAGGAAGTCGCCGTCATCAAAACCTCCAAGGGCACCATTCGTGTGCAGCTCGCCGGCACCGACGCCCCCATCCATGTGGGCAACTTCGTCGAGCTGGCGCAAAAGGGCTTCTACAACAACCTGAAGTTCCATCGCTACGTGCCCGGCTTCGTCATCCAGGGCGGCTGCCCGAACACGCGCGACCTCGATTCCGATCAGGTCATCGCCGCCGCCGGCAACCCCTACGCGGGTCTTGGCACGGGTGGTCCGGGCTACACCATCAAGCAGGAGTACACCACCAACCCCAACAACAAGCACAATGACGGGGCGCTGGCCATGGCTCGCAGCCAGATGCCCGACTCCGCCGGCTCCCAGTTCTATTTGTGCCTGGGCGCCCAGCACATGCTCGACCCGAACTACACCGTCTTCGGCCAGACCATCGAGGGCAAGGACGTCATCGGCCAGCTTCGCGTCGGCGACGTCATCGAGGCCGTCGAGATCGAGAACGCCGCCCAGTAGCGGATCCGTCCATAAACGCAATTCCAACGAAGGATTCGAAGGACACTCATGAACAACCAACTATTCCAGCAAGCACGCTCCCAGGCCGCGGCGAGGGATTACGCCTCCGCCCTGGCCACCTATCAGCTCTGCTTGCAGGACGGGGCGGCGCCGCTCGCTCCCGGCGAGCTCGGCCAGCTGAACCACCAGATCGGCAACTGCCTCATCAAGCTCAAGCGCACCGAGGAGGCCATCAGCGCTTACGGCGTGGCACTCACTGACGGTGCCTACGACGCTGCGGGCGCGGTGAACTGCAACCTCGGCGTGGCCTACGCCTCCCTGCACGACTTCGAGCAGGCGGTGGCCCACTTCGAGGCGGCCGCCTCCGACGCCAAGTACGATTCGAAGTACAAGGCCTATACCGGCATGGGCAACGCGCTTCTGAAGATGGGCAAGTCCGCCGAGGCCGGCGTGGCGTTTCGCCAGGCCGCCCTTGACGAGAGCAACCCCGATCCGACCAAGGCCCTGCTGAACCTCGGCATCTGCTTCATGGCGCTCAACCGCCCCGCCGACGCCGTGTCCTCCTACGAAAGCGCCCTGCAGTTCGACATGCAGCCGGCCCTGCGCAACCGCCTGTACGCCAATCTCGGCCAGGCCTATGTCGCCTCCGGCCAGATGCAGAAGGCCGTGAACGCCTTCGAGGAGGCCATCGAGGACAAAACCTACTTCCTGTCCGACTCGGCCAGCGTTGACTACCAGCGCGCCGTGGCCGCCGTCGCCCAGGGCACTTCCGAAATCACGCAGGTCATGGCTCCCGTCTCCGGTC
>CAVBAM010000246.1:0-3061 GCA_963593315.1 Candidatus Methanomethylophilaceae archaeon
CTGCCGAACAGGACAAATCGGTCATCGTTCGCATTTGGCTCGAGGGAACCGACGGCAACTGTACTAATATGGTCAAAGGCGCGGATTATTCCGTCTCCATGCGCTTTCAAGGCGTCGAGACGGCATAGCTTTACTGGATGGGAAGGAAAACATGCAAGCTTTGAAGAAGGTTGGGACCATCGCGATCAGCATCGTGATGTGGATCATCATTTTGCTGGCGGCGCTCTACGCGTTCACCACGCTGGCCACCAAGGACGACGGCAGCGTGGCCGACCTCGCCGGGTTCACGCCGCTGACCGTGCAGTCCGACTCCATGGCGCCGACGTTTCGCGAGGGCGACTTGATTATCATCCAGAAATGCGACCCCGCGACGCTGCAGACGGGCGACGTCATCACGTTCCACACCATCGTGGACAACCAGTATGCGCTGAACACCCACCGCATCGACTCCATCGCCGAAGCGGCCGGCGCGCGCAGCTACGTCACCAAGGGTGACAACAACGCCATCACCGACGACCATGTCATCTCCGACGTGGACATCGTGGGCAAGTACGTGGTGTGCCTGCCGGGCTTGGGCAAGGTCATGAACTTCCTGTCCAGCAGCGTGGGCTTTTTGGTGGTCATCGTCATCCCGATGCTGCTGTTCTTCATCTACCAGATTTATCACCTCATCATCGTGGGCATGAACCTCAAGCGCGCGATGGCAGCCGATGAGCGCATGGCGCAGGCCGCGGCCATCGTCGATGGCGAGGGTACGAGCGAGGTGAAGCAGTGAGCGAGTTTCTCGGATTCGCCTGGGAGCTTTTGTCGAAGGTCGTCTACAACGTCGTCGAGGTCGTAAGCTCCATCCTCAACTTGCTCGTGTTCGGGTGGGTCGACTACTTCAACATCTTCTGGACGTACTTCACGCGCTTCGACTTGGTTGGCAAGATTGGCTCGGTTGTCCTGTTTGCGCTGCTCATTGCAGCGGCGGTGCTGATTGCGCTCATTATTCTGAAGCGCATCAAGCTGAATTGGAGCCTGAAGCACGACGGGTCGGACAATCAGACGCTCTACCGCGAAATCGGTCGCCTGAACAAGCAGGTGCTCGACCTAATGGACGAGAAGAACAAGCTTTTGGCGCTGAAGGTCAACGCCATGGGCGGCACCGAGCGCATCCCCTACATGGGTGCCTCGGCCCTTGCGGACGACGTGCTTCCCACGGTGGCGAACGTGACGGGCGGAGCGGCGGCGGGTGTCGCCGGCGCTGCGGCGGGGACTGCCAGTGCGACCGCAAGCACGGGCAACGCCGGCGCAGCCGGAGCCTCAGCCGCAAACGACCTCGCGATCGCCCAATCCAACCGCTTCCCCAAGCTTTCCCTGGTCGACCTCAAATACCGCGACGCCACCCCGCCCGACTTCGACAACGACATTACGCTCGAACGATTCGTCGAGGGCTACCGCGCGTTCGCCAGCACGCAGATGCAGCTGTACTACACGCCCGAAATCGTGCGGCGCTATGTGGCCGGCATGGCCGCCAGCAAGCTGCTCATCCTGGAAGGCATTTCCGGTACCGGCAAAACGTCGCTGCCGTACTCGTTCAGCCGCTATTTGGACAACCCGGCGACCATCATTTCCGTGCAGCCGTCTTATCGCGACCGCACGGAAATCCTCGGCTATTTCAACGAGTTCTCCAAGCGCTTCAACGAGACGGAATTTTTGCGCGCGCTCTACGAGGCGGGGCTGCGGGCCGACCCGAGCCTGATCGTTCTCGACGAGATGAACCTGGCGCGCGTGGAGTACTACTTCGCGGAAATCCTTTCCGTCCTCGAAATGCCCAGCAAGGACGAATGGGTGCTTGACCTGGTGCCCACGCAGTGGGAGGGCGACCCGCAGATGCTGCACGGCGGCAAGATCACGGTGCCCGACACGCTGTGGTTCGTCGGCACGGCCAACAATGACGACTCCACGTTCACCATCACCGACAAGGTTTACGACCGCGCCATCCCGATCGAGATCAATGAGCGAGCCGACGCCTTCGAAATGCCCGAGCAGGACCGCGTCCACGTAACCGCCGAGCATTTGCAGTACCTGTTCCAGAAGGCGAAGGTGGAGCACGTCATTTCCGCCGAGTCGCTTGAAAAGCTCGATCAGCTGGACAAATACCTGCAGACGCGCTTCAAGCTGGCGTTCGGCAACCGTATCATCAAGCAGATGTACGACTTCGTGCCCGTCTACGTCGCGTGCGGCGGCACCGAGATGGGCGGCATGGACTACATCATCGCGCGCAAGGTGCTGAAGAAGTTCGAGAGCACCAACCTGAGCTTCGTGCGTGACGAGATGAAGGGCCTGATCGAGTACATCCAGAACGTGTTCGGCGAGGGCGGCCTGCCCGACAGCACCGCGTATCTGCTGCGCATTCAGAATTTGTACTAGCGGCCGCGGCGCCCGAAGAGGAACCGACAACGTGAACCGGTAAAGGAAGTTGTCCATGTCAGACACCATCCAGGATTTATACGACAGCTTTTCGGAGCAGATGGGGCCCATCCAAGAGGACGACCGCTACTTCCGCTATCTCTTCGAGATGGCTCAGGCCGCCGACACCACCGTCGAGCAGCGCCGCGAGGAGCTGGAGAAGGTGCTCGACGAGGAGTGGATCGCGGTTATCGAGGATTCGCTCGACGCCATCAACGCCATCATCGAGAAGCCGCGCCGCTTCATCACCACCGAGGAAGAGGTCGTGCCGGTGTCGCTCGCAAAGCGCATTTCGGCCGACAGCGTTCGCCATCTTTCTCAGAACACGCAGTACTTGGCGCCGTCGCCCGACGGGGAAGTGCACCCGACGCACGTGCTGAACGTCAACACCGTCGAAACGTACGATCTGTATGAAAACCGGTTCGTGTATCACCTGATCCAGCGCCTGCTGGCGTTCGTGGACAAGCGCACCGACGTCATCTTCTGGCAGACGGGCAACGAGATTTGCAACCGCTTCAAGATGCACAGCAAGATCGACGACGCGTATGAGGAAATCGAGTACACCGTCGAGCTGTCGGTGAAGAACCGCCAAAGCTTCGCCGAGAAC
>CAVBAM010000247.1:0-3046 GCA_963593315.1 Candidatus Methanomethylophilaceae archaeon
GGTCGCGTGGCAGAGTTTCGTAAGGTCGCGTGGCAAAAAATTTTTGTAGGACTGAGCGGCAATTTTTTGTAGGGTCGAGCGACAGCTCGACCAGTAATAGGGCGCCGTCAGGCGCTCACCATTTATTCGTGATGTGCCCGCAGCGAATATCACGATGCGGGCATCGTGTTGGTTGGTAACGCGTTCGCGCTACATGGTGGTCTTGAGAAGCTGAAGGAGTAGCCATTCTTTGCGAGTTGCTTGACATTCGACCGGGCGTAGTGGCCGTTATCGGCGCCGGTGGGAAGACCACGCTGGTGCGCGCGCTGGCCGAGGAGCTGGCGGGTGTGATGGTTGCGGCGCGGCCCGCGCGCGTGGTCGTCGCCACGAGCACGAAGATGTTCGTGCCGGATTGGTGCCCCGTGCTGCTGGATGCCTCGCTTGACGAGGTGCGGGCCGCGCTTGCGGCGCATTCTATTGTGTGCGTTGGGACTGTTCACGAACCGACGGGCAAGCTGGCGGCGCCGGCGCTCGCGTTTTCCGATTTGGCGGCGCTGGCGGATTACGTGTTGGTCGAGGCCGACGGCGCGAAGATGCTGCCGCTGAAGGCCCATGCGGGGCACGAGCCGGTCATTCCCTCGTGCGCCCGCCGCGTCGTGTGCGTGGTCGGCGTTGATGGGGTGGGGAAGCCCGTTTCCGAGACGTGCCACCGCGCGGAGACGTTTGCCCGGCTGGCCGGGGTTTCGCCGGATGCGCTCGTGACGCCCGAAGCGGTTGCCGCCGTGCTCAACGCCGAGGCGCTGCATGACGCGGTATTGATCAACAAAGTACATGCCGCCGCCGACTGGCGGGTGGCCGAACGCATCGCGGCGCAGTTGCGCACGCCGGTCGTTGCAGGAAGTTTTTGGGAGGAAGAATTTCGATGCTTGCGGTGATACGCGGGGCGGGAGACCTTGCAAGCGCTATCGCGTTACGCCTGGTGAGAAGCGGTATTCAAGTTGCCATGACCGAGATAGAGCGCCCGCTGACGGTGCGCCGCACGGTGGCGTTCAGCGAAGCCGTGCGTCTCGGCCGCACAATGGTCGAGGGCGTCGAGGCGCGCTTGGTGCGCGATGCGCGCGAGGCGGCCGAGGTGCTGAGGCGCGAGGGCGCGATTCCCGTGCTGGTCGATCCTGCGGCTCGCTGCATAGCGGAGCTTTCCCCCGACGTGGTGGTTGACGCCATCTTGGCGAAGCGCAACCTGGGGACGACTATGGATATGGCGCCCGTCGTCATCGGCGTGGGGCCGGGCTTCACGGCGGGCCTCGATTGCCATGCCGTGGTGGAGTCCATGCGCGGGCATACACTCGGCCGCGCCTATTACGAGGGTTCGGCGCTTCCAAACACGGCGGTTCCGGGGCTCATCGGCGGTTTCGCGGGCGAGCGCGTGCTGCGCGCGTCTGCCGACGGGGTTTTCCGCGGCGTCGCGTCCATCGGCGATCGCGTGGATGCCGGCCAGGTGGTGGCCTATTCGGGCGATGGCGAAGTGGTCGCGATGATTTCCGGCGTGCTGCGCGGTCTTGTGGCTGACGGCGTGTACGTAACGAAGGGCCTGAAGTGCGGAGATGTGGATGCGCGCGGTGATGCCACCTATTGCGACTTGGTGTCGGACAAGGGGCTGGCCATAGCCGGTGGCGTCCTCGAGGCAATCCTGCGCCTGAGTGGCGCCCTGACAGATTCGACGAAGGCGCGGGAGCGGGTTGAGCCGCGGAATTCTGCTGGCGCGGGAGAATTTGCCAACGGAGGGAGCCCTGTTGGCGCGGAAGGCTTGACCAGCACCGAAACGTTTTCCGAGGCCGAAAACTCAACCAGGGTGGGGGAGCGCTGATGCGCGCCATTGCCGAGAGTTTGCTGCATGTCGCGGCGGCGGCTTGCGACGCCGTGCTGGTCACCATCGTGGGCAATGCCGGCTCTGCGCCGCGTCACGTCGGTTCGCAAATGTTGGTGTCGGCTGCGGGTTTGATTTGCGGAACCGTCGGCGGCGGGGCCATCGAGGGGCATGCCCTCGCAACGGCACGCGCGATGGTGGGCGAGGGCACCTGTCGCGTGGAGAACCTGGCGCTTAAGAAGAACCTCGGCATGGCATGCGGCGGCGCGGCGGTTCTGCTGTACACGCCAGTGCGGGCGTGCGACGGGCAATGGCGGCAGCTGACCTATGAGTTGATGCGCTGCATCGACGAACGTATCCCGTCATGCTTGCTGCTGACCTGCGCCGACGACACTTCCGCACCCGGCTGCGGCGCAGCCCTGGTCGACGCGCAAGGGGAATTCCTAGCCGGTGATCGCGAGGTAGCGAGCGTAACTGCGCGCCCCGCGGGTTTCGATTCCACTCGCAATCGGATGTTGGCCGATGGTGTCTGTTTGGGACTGGGGCCGGATTGTGGTTCGAGCCGGAGCGACAGTGTGCCCTCGGGGTTGGTATCGGGGAAAGATGAGGGGCGGGATAGCGCTCACTTCGCTTCGTTCTCGTCGGGCACTTTCGTGCGGGGGCTTGGACAAGGGGCTGTATTCGGCGACTTTTTCGCGCTCCCTGTTGCCGTGCCGCCTCGGGCGGTCGTATTCGGCGGCGGGCATGTGGGCGTGGCGACGATCGAGACCCTGTCGCGCGTCGGGTTCTCCTGCACGCTGTTCGAATGCCGCCCCGAGTTCGCCCTGGCGCAGCGGGTTCCCGCGGCACGCGAGATTATCGTGGGCGACTATGAGGATATTGCGGCTTCGATAACGCTCGATGCGCGCGATTACGTGCTGATCATGACGCATACGCATCGCTTCGACGGGGCCGTGCTCGAACAGGTGGTGCGCGGGCCTCTGGCGTATGCGGGCTGTATCGGCTCGCGTCGCAAGATAGCCGGCGTGCGCGATCGCCTGCTGCGGGCGGGCATTCCCGAGGAAGTCATCGACGGCGTGCATATGCCCATCGGCATCGATATAAAGGCGGAAACCCCCGAAGAGATAGCAATAAGCATAGCCGCCGAATGCATCCGCCACCGAGCGATGCAAGCGGGTTTGTAGCCGGTACCAGGCCGGC
>CAVBAM010000248.1:0-3046 GCA_963593315.1 Candidatus Methanomethylophilaceae archaeon
CACGGGCAGCTCGGCGTCGAGGCACCAGACGACGAAGGTGACGAACTGCCTGGTCGCCAATTCGTCATGGAGAAGCTGCCCGTCATCTTCGCCATCCTCGACTATGACCGACGTGATGGCCAGCGTCGCATACGTCAGGTCGGGAAGGCCGTCTATGCCCGGATCGACGTGCACCTCGAAGTCGAAGTCGACGTCGAAGCGGTTTTCCGGCGCCACGCCGTCAACGGCGAAGTCGACGATCTGCTCCTCGCCAAACGAATGGTTTTCGGCATCCCAAGGGCGCAGGCACACGCGGGTTCGAGTGTAGGTTTCCCCGCTCGCGGGGATATTGGCGGTCACGATGCGCGCCATGACCGTGTGGCGCTCGGGCTCCACGTTCGGGCGCGGATAGGCGCAAACCGTGCGCAGGCGCGCGTTGCTGTAGACGTCGCCGTAGATGAGCTTCTGCTCGGTGGGGATGAGGCCGAGATGCGGATTGTACGTGCTCACGGACGCAAAATCCTCCGCTGTGCCGGTATTGGCCAGATCGCTCGTGCCGGTGAAGCCGGCCTTGAGCTTGCCGGAGGAATTCAGGCCTGCGTACGGGCTTGCAAACCCCGCCGCGTTGGCGGGACCGGGGGCGACGATCACGGGGCTTTCGTCGTCGAGGACGCCCATCCGCGTGCGCGTGTAGGTGGCAGGCGTTGCGGCGTCGATGACGACCTCGCCGTCCGATCCGGTGAGCACCTTGTCTTGGGCGTCCTTGAGCGCGGCCGCATCCTTCATGGTCGCCTTGAATTCCGAGACCGTCCCGAGCGCGGATTGCGTGAACATCTTCGCGTCGGAAAGATCGATGTTCTTCAAAGCCTCGCGCACCTGTTGATCGACGGCCTCGAGCGCCGCCGTCTCATCGTCGGTGTCGCAGATGTCGAGGTGCCAGGGCTTGGCAAAAATGGGGAAGGCCTTCGAGCCGATGAGCGACTGGATGACGAGTTGCAGGTTGGCCTCTATCCACGACCGGGCGTGGATGAACGTGTCGGGCGAGCTGCGATCGAACCTGATATTCAACGTGAACTTCACGTAGCCCCTCACGCCGACCCCGATTATGCCCCTCAGCCCCGCGGCAAGGGTCAGCCCTGCTTCTGCGCCGATGACGAACACGAACTGAACGGCGATGCCGCCGGCATAGTGATGGCTCCACTGGATGTTCTTGAACCAGCCGTCGAACGCCATTCCCGCCGAAAGACGGCATTGCATGAAGAACTTCCAGTCGATGTTCCAATAGAGAGGGAAGCCGAACAGGGTGAATTGGGCGCCATAGCTCCCATCGACGCCGAGTTTATAACCGGCTCCGAAGTCGAGGATGCCTTTGCAGTTGCCCTCTTTGTCCTCGGTGCAGGTGCCGAAAGCCAAGGCCGTGAACTCCATCTGCGCGGTCACGGTTTTAGTCGCGGGGGCGGTACCGCAGAGGAGGTTTTGCTTGCCAAGGCCGGAATAGGCCTGCATATCGGTTTTGAAGCTGTCCTTCAAGGTCGTTTGCAATTGGGCCATGCCCGCGCGCAGGCCTCTGCCGCCGCCCCATTTGAGGTCGTCAACGGCTTTTTCCTTGCCGTTGACGCTTTTGTATCCCGGTATGGTGGCGATGGTCACCGAAATGCCGAAGTTGCCGAAGGGGTCGTCGAAAATGTCGACGGGAGTCCCCGGGATTCCCAAGAGGAACGTGTCCTCGATGTCGAAGAACAGCGAGATCGGGAAGCTGGGGCGCACTTCCCGCTGACCGAGGGGATCGAACCCGCAGGTGAGCGATTTGCTGCTATCGACGCCGCCGAAGGGCACGACGGCTTTCACGAATCCGAGCGGCAGCTCGGCGGCCTTCGCAGGCTCCCCATCCGCGGAAAACCAGATTTTCACCTTCTGGCCGGGTTGGATGGTTCTGAGGTACTTGTCGACGAACTTCGCCAGCGCGAACTGCGGGTTGCCCGCGTCGCGCGTCGCGGTCTGGCGGGCCACTTCTTCGCCGTCGATGAGCAGGGCGACCTGCACGGAAGCGTTCGTGTTCGCACAAGCGACCTGCACGGCGAACTCGTGGTCGATGTCGTTGTAGTCGCCCACCGCGGCCGGCTCGTCGCTGTGCAGCGCATCGATGTCGTCGAGCGTCACATAGCGCAGGTAGGCCGATCCGTCGTCGGCCTCGACGGGGATTTCGATGGTGTTGGCGCGCACGCCGTCCTCGTCGGCCGCCACGCCGGACATGATGAAGGCTTGCGGAAGGTACACGTCGCGGCACCCCTCGGCAGTGGCTAAAACCTCGCCGTAGAAGGAGTAGAACGGGGAACTGTCGTCGTCCGCCTCGAACGAAAGGTCGCGGACGTTGATGACCGCAAAGCCATCGTCATCGGTGGTGACGGAGAGCTGCTTTTGGTTGTATAGCGAGGTGACGGTGACGGCCACGCCGCCGACGGCGACCTTGCCGGATTCCGTTTCGCGCATGGCCATGATGGGCACTTCCTCGCGGTTGAGCGCGTAGACGCTGAAATGCGTGTTGCCCGCCTCGTCGGCGTAGGCGTTGACGCGCGTGCCCGATGGGTACGTGACCGAACCCAAGAAGGTCAGCATGCCCGCGACGGCCGCCGCACTCACGAAGGCGCGGCGCGAAAGCACGGGATTGGCCATAAGGGCGGTCGAGGCGGCGTCGAATTTGGTTCCCATGGCTCAAGCCTTTCTCTGAAATTCACGGCTAGCCCGAGTGTATCATCTTTAGCGCGGATAATCGCAGATGGCAGGCGTATTTGACCCGCATTTAACGAACGTGTGCGCCCCGCTCGGCGGGGCTTTTTGCGGGCGCGGCCTTTCCGCTAGCGCCTGTCGCCGTTTCCGCTTCGCTGCTGGGGTTTGCGGCGGGTGGGGCGGGCGCTGGCGGCTCTGGTGCCCAATCCTGCACGGGTGCCTTGGGAGGTGCCGTTCCCGCGTCCCGTTCCGTGCGCTCCGCGCGTGCTGCCGATGCCCAGCTTTCCGAGCCCGAACGGCAGCTCAGTCTTCCCGTTTCTCTTGAAGCCGTAGCTCGGCC
>CAVBAM010000249.1:0-3045 GCA_963593315.1 Candidatus Methanomethylophilaceae archaeon
GCGAACCCTTCAAGCGCGCAATCGATGGCGGCGGCCAGGGAAATACCCAGACCCGCCTCAAGCATGTTCACGATGCCGATGGCGCTGCGGCGCAGGGCGAACGGGTCAGAAGAGCCGGTCGGGCCCTGCCCCACGCTGAACAGGCCGCAGATGGTGTCGAGCTTGTCGGCCAGGGCCACGAGCTTGCCCACCGTGGTGTCCGGCAGCGCATCTCCGGCAAAGCGCGGCTGATAGTGCTGGCCGATGGCCTGCGCCACCTGGGGCGTCTCGCCCGCGGCGGTGGCGTAGTAGCTTCCCATAACGCCCTGGACGCTCGTGAACTCGATAACCGCGTTGGTCACCAGGTCGGCCTTGCACAGAAGCGCCGCGCGGGAAAGGTCGGCGGCATCGGCTTCGGCAAGTTTCGCGTCGCTGGCCAAGTGGCCCGCCAGCTTCACCAGGCGCTGCGCCTTCTGCTTGACGGTACCGAGCGACTCCTGGAACACCACGTTGTCGAGCTTGTCCACGTAGAATTCCAGCGGATGCTTGAGGTCCTCCTCGTAGAAGAACTTCGCATCGTCCAAGCGTGCGCGCACCACGCGCTCGTTGCCGTCGACGATGGTGGCGGCGCAGGCCGGGTTGCCGTTGGAGACGATGATGAACTTGTTCGTCAGCTTGTGGTCGGCGTCGTAGAGCGGGAAGTAGCGTTGATGCATGAGCATCGCGTCCACGATGATTTCCTCGGGCACCTGCAAGAACTCCTCGTCGAACGTGGAGACGAGCGGCTGCGGGTACTCGGAGAGGTTCACCACTTCCAACAGGGTTTTCGCGGGGAGCTCGGCCGTGAAGCCCGTTTCGGCCTCGATGGCGGCCACGCCCTCGCGGATGATGCGCTCGCGCTCGGCCTGCGTGGGGATGACGTAGGCGGCGCGCACCACGTCGAGCAGGTTGGCGGCGGTGTCCACCTCATGCTTGCCGGGAGCCAGCACGCGATGACCCATGGTGTAGTTGCCGGAAGTGGCACCGGCGAAGGACAGGGGCAGCACCACGTCGTCGAGCAGGGCGACGATCCAGCGCACGGGGCGCACGAAGTAGTCGCCATACGCGGCCCAGCGCTGGGAGCGCGGCCACTTGATGGCGGTGATGAAGCCGGAAAGCACGTCGGGCAGCAGGTCGGCCACCGGCGTTGCCGGGATGTTCTTGGTGGCGAAGACGTACTCGACGCCCTTCACCTCGCGGCGTTCCAGGTTTTCAGGCGTTAGACCCTTGCCGCGCGCGAAGCCGATGGCGGCCTTGGTGGGGTTGCCGTCCGCATCGAAGGCGATCTTCGCGGCCGGGCCCTTGTATTCCTCGACGAGCGCCTCGGTGGCGTCGGCCACGCCGTAGGCCATGACGATCAAACGGCGCGGGCTGGAGTGGATTTCGATGGACTCGAAGGGGATGCGCGCGTCGGCGAAGGCCGCGGGCACCATGCGCTCGAGCTGCTTGTTCGCGGAGTCGAGGTCGAACGCGGGGATTTCCTCGACGCCGATCTCGAATGCGAGGGTATGCGTGGCGGACATGCTACTCCCCTTTCTTTTCCGTATCGGCTGCGTCGTTGGCGGACTCGTCCGCGGCGTCGTCGGGCGCGCCGGCGCCCACCACGTGCTCGATGTAGCACGCGCAGCAATCCTTCACCATCGAACGGACGCGCAGGATGTAGGCCATGCGCTCGGTGGCGGAGATGACGCCGCGCGCGTCGAGCAGGTTAAAGGTGTGGCAGCACTTGAGCACCCAGTCGTAGGCCGGCAGCGCCAGGTTGTGCTCAAGGCACAGCCCCGCCTCGCGCTCGTACTGGTTGAACGCCTCGAAGAGGAAGTCGGTGTTGCCCACCTCGAAGTTGTAGGTCGAGAACTCGCGCTCGTTTTCCAGGTACACGTCGCCGTAGGTGAACTCCACGCCGTCGTCGCCGCGCGCCCAGATGATGTCGTAGACGCTGTCGACGCCCTGGATGTACATGGTCAGGCGCTCCAGGCCGTAGGCGATTTCCACCGGCACCGGCGAGCACTCGAAGCCGCCGACCTGCTGGAAGTACGTGAACTGCGTGACCTCCATGCCGTTGAGCCACACTTCCCAGCCAAGGCCCCACGCGCCGAGCGTCGGGGACTCCCAGTCATCTTCCACGAAACGCACGTCATGCTCGTCGGGGTTGATGCCGATGGCGCGCAGGCTGCCCAGGTACAGGTCCTGGATGTTGTCGGGCGAGGGCTTCATGAGCACCTGGAACTGATAGTAGTACTGCAGGCGATTGGGGTTTTCGCCATAGCGGCCGTCGGTGGGACGGCGGCAACCCTGCACGTAGCAGGTGCGCCACGTGTCGGGGCCGAGCGAGCGCAGCGTGGTGGCGGTGTGGTTCGTGCCCGCGCCGACCGCGCCGTCGTAGGGCTGCAGCACGACGCAACCCTGGGCTGCCCAGTAGTGCTGCAGGTTCATCACGATATCCTGGAACGTGGGCGGCTGAGTTCCCCCCGGCGTCGTCTTGGCAACGGTTTCGGTTGACATGGCTCTCCTTGTCTGTTCCGTGTTCCTAGTAAATCCCATGCGCGTGCGCGGTTTCGCCAGCGCCTATTGCAGAAGCCCGATGTCGGAAATGGGCCAGTACACCACCGACCCACGGCCGGTCACCGACGAGATGGGGATGGCCCCGAAGTAGCGGGAGTCCTGGGAATTGGTGCGGTTGTCCCCCATCACCCAGATGCAGCCCTGCGGCACCGTGTAGGGGAAGGTGATGGATGAATTCGAAAGAGGCAGCGTCTGTTTGCCGCCCACATAGGATTCCGATTGCGCGACGCCGTCGATGTAGAGCACTCCGTCGCCGTTGATGTCGATGGTCTGCCCCGCCGTGGCGATGCAGCGCTTGATAAGCGTCCTGCCGGGGATTTCAGGGTCGGTGAAGGTGACGATGTCGCCCGGGGCGGGGTCGCGGAAGTAGTAGCTGACCTTTTCGGCGAACACCATGTCGCCGGTCATAATGGTTTCCTCCATGGAACCGGAGGGAATTTCGTAGGCCGTGAAGACGAACGTGCG
>CAVBAM010000250.1:0-3041 GCA_963593315.1 Candidatus Methanomethylophilaceae archaeon
CACCTGGAAGGATGCCGGGGAGCGGCGCCTTGGTGGCGAACTGGCGCTCATGATGGCCCGGGCCGTGCCCGCCGAGTGGCTTATCGGCGCGCCGGTCGCAACGCCCGTTCCCGCCACGAAGGCGGCCCTGCGCCGGCGCGGGTTCGATCACACCGCCGAGCTCGCACGCGAGGTGGCACGGCTGCTCGGCATCACCTATGCCGAAACGCTCGCCCGCCCCGCCACGCACGACCAGCGCGCACTGGGGCGCAAGGGACGTGCGAGAAACCTCAACGGCAGCTTCCAAGCCGCCGCCCGCGCAAGGGTGGCGCCCTACCTGCTGCTTATCGACGACGTCTGCACCACGGGGGCGACCGTCAACGCCGCAGCCGACGCGCTGCGCGAGGCGGGAGCGCAAACCATCCGCTGCCTCACCTTCGCACGGGTATGAGGGCAATCGCGGCCGGCGGGCGGACGCGGGTAGGCCACGCGCCCGCCCTCAGCTGAGAACATCAGTCAAGCCCGCCTAAAAAAGAACCCCGCCTTAAGGCGAGGTCCCATTGCATTCTCCCAAACATCAGGCGCCGGACACGGCCCAAAGCAGCAGACGACCCTCGGCTGCCTATGCGCGCTCGCGGGAGCGGGCGTCGCTTTCGCTGAACTCCTTGACGTCGACGTTGATCGAGTGCTTGATCGGCTTCCAGTTGCACTTCTTCACCAGCGCCACCAGCGCGATGGGCACGTAGGTGAGCATGAACAGGGGGAAGGTGAACATGTAGCGAATCTTCTTGGCCGTGGTCGAGCGGATGGAATCCCACTCGATGAACGTGGTGAGCACGCCGAACATGAACATGAAGATGACGTAGTTCATCAGGCAGAAGCAGATGGAGGACACCGAGGATGCCACCATGACGCCCGTCGACATCATGCCGGCAGCGGCGAGCGCGATGATGATGGCGTTGAACAGCACCGACACCACCGTCAGCAGCATGCCCGGCGCGATGGTCATGAGCATGTCGTAGCAGGCGAAGCGGCTGCCCTTGGGGTTGGTGGCGATGCCCTTGGCCAGGCGCGCGCCATAGTGCCAGAACACCTGGTAGAAGCCCTTGGCCCAGCGGAAGCGCTGATTCCAGGAATCGCGGAAGGTGATGGGCTGCTCGTCGTAGAGCACGGCCGTGGGCGTGTAGCTGATGCGCTCACCGGCCAGGATGGCGTTGGTGGAGAACTCGATGTCCTCGGTGAGCAGATGCCACTTCCAGCCGCCGGCGCGCTCGATCACCTTGGCGGAAATGAAGAAGCCGGTGCCGGACACGGCGCAGGAGGTGTTCAGCGTCAGGCGGGCCTGGTTGAGGAACTTCGCCTCGCGCAGAAACCAGATGGCGTAACCGGCGGAGATCCAGTTGGAGTCGTAGTTCTTGGAGTTGCGGTAGCTGGTGGAGGCGACGGCGCCGTTGTCGAAGGTCTTGTTCATCTCGCGGAAGTAGTTCACGTCGAGCACGTTGTCGGCGTCGAAGACGAAGAACGCCTCGTAGCCACGGTCGGCATACTGGCTGCGAATGACCGAGAAGCCGTAATCGAGCGCATAGCCCTTGCCCACCTCCTCGGTGCTGAAACGAGGGAAGACAATCGCGCCAGCCTCGCGGGCGACCTCGGCGGTATTGTCCGTGCAGTTGTCGGCGATGACGAACACGTCGATGAGCTCGGAGGGGTAGTTCTGCACCTTGATCGAGTGGATAAGCTGGCCGATGACGGCGGACTCGTTGCGCGCGCTGATGACGGCGGCGTACTTGTGGTTCTTCTTGGCGGTGAGCTCTTTCGGGCGGCGCGTCAGGACGACGAGCACGTAGTAGAGCTGGTAGGTGTAGCACAGGGTGAACGCAAGAAACACGCAGAAATTGAAAATGTCGACGAACGAGATCTGCGAGAAGAACTGATCGAACACCTTTTCTCCTTTACATGGGCCGCACTCGCGAAAGCGGCCGTCCGGCGCATGCTCCCCGGCATGCCTTGCGCGCCCGTAGGCGCCGCACGCACGCGTCGGCGGAACGCAGCCCGCTTCGCGCAACGTGCAAACTTAAAGGATTATAGCGACGTGGGGCGAAACTGTCCCCGTATCGACGCGCATTCGTCTTCTTCTGCGTCTACATCTTGTGGTTCTCGCCAGGATACACAAAGCTTCTGCACACCGGCTCCATAAACCGGCGCAGCGCTCAGCCCCGCATGACCGACGCCAGGCAACTCGGCTCGACGATGGCCGTGCGCACGCCCCGCCGCAGTTTGATAGAGGCGATATGCACGTCCATGGTCTCGGCCGCATCGAGCGCGCAGGCGGTAAAGCCGCAGAACAACACCCGCTTGCGAGCGCAGGCGGCGACGGATAGGGCGCTGCGCAGGCTTGAAGAGGCCTCTCGTTCGCGCGCGGCGCCGGCGAGTTTCGCGGGGTCGAAGTACGCCCGGCAGGGAATGCAGCCGTTGACGAAGGCGCCGAAGATCACCACGTCGGCGCGCACTTCGGGCGCGGCGGAGGGCGGGTACACCGTGATCGAAGGGCCGCGCTCGACGCCGGCCTCGCTCGGCGCGGCTTGGCTGTCGGCCGCTCCGCCGGCCCTGGCGGCTGCGTCGTCGTCGGCTTGCGCGTCGGGCGCCTCGAGAAGCTTGCAAGCGCGACGGTATGCGATAAGCAGGTCGTCGTAAAGCGGGCGCGTCAACTCGTCGCACACGACTTCTCCACGCGCGAGCGCCTCCAAAGCCTCGTGCAATCCCATGCCGCCAAGCTCCCCGCCGGCAATGGCCTGACGCAGATGGTCGAGGGCGGCGCTGCGGGCCACGTGGTCGCCAAGTGCGATAAGCGTTCGCCAGGCCACGCCGTCGTCGCGATCCGCCCGCAGGCGGCCAAGCGCATCCCGCTCAAGGCGGGCGCAGGTCCTCGCGTCGTTTAGGTCGCGCGCCTTGATGCGCGCAGAGGGAGCTGCCGTGGCGGGCAAACCGACGCGGCGAAGGTTCGTCACGACGTTGCGCCTCCAAATGCGATCGGTGCCGAAAATGGCCACATCTTCGCCGCG
>CAVBAM010000251.1:0-3029 GCA_963593315.1 Candidatus Methanomethylophilaceae archaeon
GGGGGGGAAATCCGCAGGCTCGCCTTCGTGTGTTGATCCCGCCGCAGCGGAACCTGGTGCTTTGCGTCGCACACCGTTGCGTGCGGGCGACGCCGCCAGGGCTGTCCGGCGATTCCTAGCGCATGCCCACGCGCACGTCGCCGCCTTGGCCGGCCGGCATCGCGCCGCCGCCCGCGCCCAGGCCGCCCATGCCGCTCGAGGCCGTGGTGCTCGCCGTCAAGCTGGTGGACGTGCCGCCGTCAACGGTGCCCGTCGAGGTGAAACCGTCAGCGTTCGTCCCGGTCAGGGTTCCGCCGATGACCAACGAGCATTCGCCGCCCTCGGTCAACGTCGGGCCGGACGCCAGCACCATGCCGAAGCTCTTCGTCGCCGTGAGCGACACCACCACGTTGCCATCGGCGTCGGTGATCGCCACCGTGTCGCCGGCCTGGCCGGAAGCGCTCGTCGTGAACACGAAGGGCTGCGTGCCGCTCGTGAAGTTCTGCGCCATCTCGGTGGAGCCGACCGCCAGCACCACTCCGCCGGAGACGGTCGCGTTCAGGTCGTAGTCGAAGGCGCTGTCGCCGCCCGACGTGGTGCCGTTGACCAACAGCACGCCGCCCGTGATCTCCACGCTGCCGTTGCTGTCGATGCCGTCGCCGGCCGCATCGACGATCAGGTAGCCGCCGTTGATCTGGATGAGGCAGTTCTCGTCGCCCATGGTGTTGCCGGCGCCGTTGCCGCCCGCACCCGTGCCCTCGGCGAAGGCCCCGTCGGGAGCGCCGCCGTTGGCCTGAGCTTCGTTGCCGCTCGCAGAGCCGGGCTGCTGGCCGCCCTGGCCACCCGCACCCGGATCGCCCTGGCCGCTCGGGGCGTTGCCGCCCTGGCCACTCGGGGCGTTTCCGCCCTGGCCGCCCTGACCACCGGCCGCCGGGCCGCCCTGACCGGACTGCCCGCCTTGCGAGGCGTCCTGCTGGCCTGCGGTTTCACCATCCGGCAAGCTCGGGGGCTCGCTACCGGAAGCGGCATTTCCGCCCGGTGCGGCGCCACCGGCGCCCGGCCCGCCGACAGCCTCGCCGTTGGGAAGCGTGTCGCTGACCGTATCGGTGTCCGCGTCATCGGACAGGTCGGCCGCGCTCGCGTTCACGCCGTCGTCGCTGGCCGTGATGTGGCTTTCGCCGCCGTTGACGTAGATCTTCTCCGCTTCGTAACCCTCATAGCAGCTGGTCACGTTCACCAGGCCGTCATCGACCGTCAGCTTGGTCTCGGCATGGAAGGCATCGTCGCCCGCATCGACCGTGATCGTCCCGCCCAGCAGGTGCATTTCAAGGTCGGAATGGAACGCGTCGTCGGTGGAGGCGACGTTCATGGTGCCGCCCGCCACGCGAATGAGCGTCTTGGCCTGCACGCCGTCGTCGCCGGCCTGGATAGTGAAGGTGCCGCCGTCGATGCTCACGAAGCCCTTCGTGGCCTTGTCGTCCTTGTTGGACTTGATACCGTCGCCGCCAGCGTTGATGGCGAAGGTGCCGTCGCAAATCTTCACGCTGTCGCGGCCGCGCAGGCCGTCTTCCACGGCGGTGACGGTATAGGTTCCGCCCGTCACCGCAAGGTCATCTTTCGAGCAGACCGCATGGCGGTAGTTCGCCGTCACGGTAAGCGATCCCGCGCCGTTCAGCGTGAGGTCGCAGGTGCTGTACAGGGTTGCGTACGGTTCGTCGGAGCCGTCCTCCAGCGTGTAGGATGTCCCGTCGGTCAGGGTGTTCTGCGTTCCGTCGGCCAAGGTGACGAAGCATTTGTCGGCGTTCTTCACGTAGATGGCCGGACCGTCGGCGTTGTTGATGGTGGCGCCGGAAAGCACCAGCTGCACCTTGTCGTCGTCGCCGGCCTCCACGACCAGCTGGCCGTCGGAAAGCTCGCCGGTGACCACATACGTGCCGGCCGCGCTCACGGTGACGGTGGCGCCGTCGGCGGAAACGCTCGCCCCGCTGCCGGAGACCGTCGCGGACGTGCCGGAGAGCGTGATGGCCGTGGCGCTCGCCGCGTCGTAGGATGCGTCGAGGTCGCGCTTCGAATAGTCCAGGTCAAGCGCGCTTTCGTCAAACTGCGCCGCAATCTCTTCGAACGTGGTTTCCCCACTGGAGGACTCCCCCGCAGCCGCGGCCAGGGAGGCGACCGAGTTTTCCGCCTCCTGGCCCGTGCTGGCAGAACATCCTTCCAGAAGCGCCGTGCAGGCGAAGAATGCCAGCATGATGGCGCCCGCGGCGAAAAGCCTGACCACGCCGCGAACGGCCGATCTTTCCCGCGTCGTCACCTACAACACCTCCCGCACGGCCTGCGCGTTGCCCAGGCTCACCTTCAGGTTGCCGTTCAGGCAGCGGATTTCGTCGATGAGACGCTTCTCCAGCCCCGGGCCGCTCAGGCGCACGCTGTATTCCAGCTGGTAGAGGCTGCCCATGTTGGTGGTGCGAACCTCGGTCAGCTCGTAGTCGGAGGCATAGCGCGGAAGCACGTTGTCGAACATGCCGTCGAATTCCAGGTCCTCGGGCACCGTGATGCGCAGGATCTTCGCCGGCTGCTGCGGCTTGCCGAAGGGGGAAAGCACGTAGATGACGTTGACGATGGCGACGATCACCGTGAACAGCACTGCCAGGCCGATGAAGCCCATGCCCGTGGCAAGGCCGACCGCCATGGCGAGGAACACGCTGCCGATGTCCTTGGCGCTGCCGGGAATGGAACGGAAGCGGACCAGGTTGAACACGCCCATGACGGCGATGCCCGCGCCCAAGTTGCCGTTGACCAGAGTGATTACCATCTGCACGATGAGCGGCAGCAGGGCCAGCGTCACCACGAAGTTCTTCGAGTAGGAATGGCGGAACATGTAGATGGCCGCCACCGCCGCGCCGAGCACGATGGATGCGGCGCAGCACATGAGGAATTGGACGGTGGACACGCTTGCCACCAGGGAGTCGGTCGATCCGAACACCGATGTCAGGGCGGCGTCGAGCATAGCAGGGTTCCTTTCTGCTTGTAGGGGGATGGATGTTTGGGGG
>CAVBAM010000252.1:0-3013 GCA_963593315.1 Candidatus Methanomethylophilaceae archaeon
CGGCGGCTTCGATGGCGATGTCGGTTCCGGCCCCGATGGCGATGCCGACGTCGGCCCGGGCAAGAGCCGGGGCGTCGTTGATGCCGTCGCCCACCATGGCCACGCGGCCCCGCTTTGCAAGGCGGCGAATCTCGCGTTCCTTACCTTCGGGCAGCACGCCGGCGATGACCTCGTCGGCCCCCACCTGGCGTTGGATTGCTGCCGCCGTGCGTTCGTTGTCTCCCGTGAGCATGACCGTGCGGATCCCCAGGGCGCGCAGCTCGTCCATCGCGGCCGCGCTCGTCGGCTTCACCGTATCGGCCACGGCGATGACCCCGAGCACCTGCGAGCCAAGCGCAAAGAACAACGGCGTCTTGCCCTCATCGGCGAAAGCGCGGGCCTGTTCGTCAAAAGCAGAAACGTCCACTCCCTGCTGCTGCATAAGCGCCGCGTTGCCGGCGATCACGCATACGCCGCCCACCTTGGCGCGCACACCGCCGCCCGGTATCTGCTCGAAGCCCTCAACCGGTTGACACTGTACACCGGACACTTCGGCCCAACTGCAAATGGCCTGCGCAAGCGGATGTTCGCTACGCTGCTCCACCGACCACGCGAGCGCCGCAAGCCGTTCACACTCCACGCCGTTTGCGCACACCACGTCGGTGACCGCGGGCTTGCCCGTGGTGATGGTGCCGGTCTTGTCGAACACGACCGTCTTCACGTCATGGGCGCACTCAAGCGATTCGGCCGACTTGATGAGGATTCCGCTCGTCGCACCGCGCCCGGTGCCAACCATGATGGCGGTTGGGGTGGCCAGCCCCAAAGCACACGGGCAGCTGATGACGAGCACCGAGATGGCATGCGTCAGCGCCAGGGAGACATCGCCTGCGGAGGCGAACATCCAGACCACGAACGTGACGAGCGCCACAGCGATGACGGCGGGAACGAAAATACCTGCGATCTTATCCGCCACCTTTTCGATGGGAGCCTTCGTCGAGGTCGCCTCGTCCACTAGGCGAATGATCCCTGCGAGTGTGGTGTCGGCGCCCACACGGTCGGCGCGCATGGCAAACCAGCCGGTGGTGTTCACGGTAGCGCCCGTGACCATATCCCCGGCATGTTTGCCGACGGGAACGCTCTCACCCGTTATGACCGACTCGTCCACGACGCCGTCGCCCTCAAGCACGATGCCGTCCACGGGAACGCCTTCGCCGGCCTTCACGATGAGGATGTCGCCTACGCGCACCTGCTCGATGCCCACGCGCTGCTCGCTTCCGTCCGCGCCGCGGCGCGTGGCTTCCTTCGGCGAAAGGTCCATGAGCTTGCTGATGGCGTCGGTCGTTTTACCCTTCGCGCGCGCCTCGAAATACTTGCCCAACGTGATGAGCGTCAAAATCATGGCCGCCGACTCGAAGTACAAATCCATCGCAGCCGCGTGGGCGAAGTCGATATCCCCGTGCCCCATGCCCCAGCCGATGCGGTAAATGGCTGCGATGCCGTATAGGGTGGATGCGGCCGAGCCGAGAGCAATGAGCGAGTCCATATTCGGCGAACCGTGGAAGAGCGTCTTGAACCCCACGCGGAAGAACTTGAAGTTCACGAAGATGACCGGCAACAAAAGCAGGAACTGCGTGAAGGCAAACGTGAGCATGTTTTCGTGCCCGAGGAAGAAGTCGGGCAACGGCCAGGACATCATATGCCCCATGGATAGGTAGAACAGCGGAATGGTGAAGCAGAAGCTCACGATGAGGCGCATGCGCACGTGCTTGGCCTCGGCCGCGGCGTCGTTCACCGGTCGGGACGCGGCGGGCGCTCCAGCAGCCGTCGCACCAGCCTCGGGGCGCGGATAAGCCCCGTAGCCCGCCTTCTCGACCGCGGCCGAAATTGCCGCAGTCACCTCCGCGCTTCCGTCGTAGTCGACGTCCATGCTGTTCTTCAGCAGATTCACGGCCACCGAATCCACGCCGGCGACTGCAGCTGTCGCCCTCTCGACACGCGCGGAGCAGGCCGCGCAGGTCATGCCGGTGACATCGAACGTTTTCTTCACTTTGAAACTACCTTTCCCAGGCGCTTAGCGCGCGAATTTTTTGATTAGCTGCATGGCTTCGTCGATGATTTCCGTGTTGCCGGCACGCACCTGCTCGACGACGCAGGTTTCCAGATGGTTTTGCAGCAAAATAGCCGAAATGCTGTGCACGGCGCTTTCGGCGGCGGAAAGCTGCATGAGCACGTCGCCGCAGTAGCGGTTGTCGTCGATCATGGATTTCACGCCGTTAAGCTGGCCGATGACGCGATTGAGCCGCTTCTGCAGGTCCTTTTGCATCTGGTCGCTTCGCGGAGTCGCCTTATGGTGGCAGCAGCAGGCCTTTTCGCCCAATGACGGCTGCTTGCCGGGTTTCTCAGTTGACATGAAGCCTCGTTTCGTGGGTGACGTTATACCCCCTAGGGGCATGTTTTCTGTCGTGAGTATATACCCCGCAGGGGTATTGTCAATACTCGCGAGGGCATGAATAATCCCCGCCGTTGCAACGAAACGGCGGGGACCGAATAACGACGCGGGTCTATGCGCGAAAGAGGCGCTTAAAGCACGTTTCCCGTGACGCTGAAGGTGACGACGTTAAGCGGAATATTCTTACCGCTTCGCGTAAGGGCTACGCGGGCGGCGTTCTCGAGCCCGCCGCAGCAGGGCACCTCCATGCGCGCCACCGTAATGGAGCGGATGTCGTTGGCCTCGATGATGGCCGCGAGCTTCTCGGAATAATCGACGCCGTCGAGCTTCGGGCAGCCGATGACGGTGGTGCGCCCGCGCATATAGTCGCGATGAAAATCGCCGTAAGCGAACGCCGTGCAGTCCGCCGCGATAAGCAGATCCGCTCCCTGGAAATACGGGGCGCGCACGGGAACCAGCTTGATTTCGAGGGGCCAAGAGGAGATGGCGGAAGGACGCGGGGCGTCGCCAGCGGCCGGCTCAGCCGCCCCTTCGCTGCCGATCACCTGCATGCGCGAGCCGGGGCATCCGCCGGCGGGTTCGATC
>CAVBAM010000253.1:0-3002 GCA_963593315.1 Candidatus Methanomethylophilaceae archaeon
TCGCCCGCTATTCGCCGATCATTTCCGACAGGGTGCGCCAGCCCAGTTCGGCGCATTTCACGCGGGCGGGCATGTGGCTGATGCTTTCGAGCTGAGCCGCCTCGTCGAGGTCTTCCTTCTCCTCGTCAGTGAGCGCCTCGCCCTTCACCATGCGCATGAACAGGCCGCACAAACGGCGCGCCTCCTCGACGGTCTCGCCGGTCACCAGGTCGGCCATCATGTCGGCCGACGCCTGCGACACCGCGCAGCCGTGCCCGACGAACGCGGCCTCCTCGATCACGCCGTCCTCGATGCGCAGCTTCAGCACCATCTCGTCGCCGCAGCTGGGGTTGACGCCCTCGTGCTCGTCGGTGGCGTTTTCCAGGTCGTACTTGTAGTCCGGGTGCGCATTGTGCTGCATGAGCGCGGCGGAGTAGATGCTGCTATTCGCCATGGAAAGTCCTCCAAACGTTGCCGAGGCCCTCGATCAAGGCGTCGACGTCCTTCTTGTCGTTGTAAAACGCCAGGCTGGCGCGGCAGCAGGCGAGGTTTTCGACGCCAAGCCACGTGAGCAGCGGCTGCGCGCAGTGGTGCCCGGCGCGGATGGCCACCTGGCTCATGTCCAGGATGCTGGCCACGTCGTGCGGGTGAATGCCCGCCACGTTGAAGCTGATGACGCCGTGGTGGTCGTCGGGGTTGGGGCTGCCGATCACCTGGATGTAGGGCAGCTTCGCCATCTCGTCCATGCAGTAGCGCACCAGCGCCCGCTCGCGCGCGGCGATGACGTCAAGCCCCACCGACTCCACGTAGGCGATGGCCGCGGCGGTGGCGTAGATGCCGGCGGCGTCCTGCGTGCCGGCCTCGAACTTCTCGGGCACGGGCGCCCAGGTGGCGTCCTGTTCGGTGACCGAGTCGATCATCTCGCCGCCGGTCAAAAACGGCGGCATGGCGTTGAGCAGCTCGTCGCGGCCCCACAGCACGCCCATGCCGAACGGGCCGAACAGCTTGTGCGCGGAAAACGCGAAGAAGTCGGCCCCGATGGCCTGCACGTCCACGTGCACATGCGGCACGGACTGCGCGCCATCGACCACCAGGTAGCCTCCCTGCTCATGCACGCGGCGCCCCAGCTCTTCCACCGGGTTTTCCACGCCCAGGACGTTGGACACGTGCACAACCGAGACGATCTTCGTCTTCGGGCCGATCTTTGCGTCCATCTCTTCGGGCTGGATGATGCCGTTTTCGTCGGGGTAGAGGTAGACGAGCTTCGCCCCGGCCGCGCGGCAGGCCTGCTGCCAGGGGATGAGGTTCGAATGGTGCTCCATGATGGTGATGCACACCTCGTCGCCCGGCTCAAGCACGGTGGGCGCGAACGCCTTCGCCACGATGTTGAGCGACTCGGAAGCGTTGCGCGTGAGCACGATGTCGTGCGCGTCGGGCGCGCCGATGAACTTCGCGACGCGCTGGCGGGCGATCTCGATGGCCTCGGTGGCCTCGACCGACAGGCGGTACAGGCCGCGCAGGGCGTTCGCGTTCATTTCCTCGTAGAAGCGCCGCTGGGCGTCGAGCACGGCGGCGGGGCGCTGCGCGGTGGCGGCGCTGTCCAGAAACGCCAGCTCGGGGTGGTTGGCCAGCAGCGGGAAGTCGCGCTTGTAGGGGTTTTCCGCGATGTTGGCCGCGCATACGACGTCGTCGGCCGTGGCCGATGCCTGTGCGGCATGGGCGGCGTCGGCGACGGCGCACGCGGTGCGATCGAGGTTGGCGGCGGAAGTCGTTGCCATGGCTAGTCCTCCACTTCCTGATAGGGGATGCCGGTCTTGGCGGCCAGGCGGGCGATGCCGGCGCGGATGCCCGCGTCGGGAATGGCGATGGCGGTTTCCTCCAGCGTCGCCGTGGCGAACAGGCCCTCGGCGGCTTGCTGCGAAAGGCCGCGGCATTGCAGGTAGAACATCTGCTCGGGGGCCACATGCCCGATGGTGGCGCCGTGGTTGCCGGCGACGTCGTCCTCGTCGCACAGGATGACGGGGATGGTCTTGTTCTCGACATCCTCGTCCACGAGCAGCACGGTTTCGCGCTCGGTGCCTTCCGAACCCTTGCAGCCGTGCACCAGGTCGATGGTGCCGCGGTAGGTTTTCTTCGAGCGCCCCATGAGCGAGCCGTTCGCGTCGATGTTGCACAGCGTCTTGCGGCCGCGGTGGCGCACGACGTAGTTGAAGTCGCGCACGTCGTCGCCGCCGGCCAGGTAGCGGGTGGAAATGTCCACGCGGGCGGTGTCTTCGCGCAGGTCGCAGGCCAGTCCCGTGTAGGACTTCCCGGCGCCGAGCATGCGGTGGCGAACGGTGACGCGCGCGGCCTCGGCGGCAATGATGCCCGTGTCGTCGAGCGCGACGTAGCCCTCGTCGAGCGTGTGCACCGACGTGATGTTGACGTGCGCGCCTTCGCCGGCGAACACGCGCAGCTGCACGCCGGCCACGCCCGCGCCCGCGGCGGGGGAGTCCAGCGAAACGGTCAGGTCGAGGGTCGCGCCCGCGGCGGCGACCAGGTCGATGCGCGCGGTGTTCGCCGCTCCGTCGACGCCCGCGATACGCACGCAGGCGCTGCCCGCCTGCCCCGCGGCGGCGGCCAGCACGATGCGCTCGGCGCCCGCTTCGGCGGCACGGGCGGCAAACCACTCGTCAGCCGCGGCGCCCATGCCGCACTCGAAGGCGGCGGCGATGTCGTTTGCGACCTCCTCGTGCACGGCGCGGCGCTCGTAGGTCGAAAGCGCCGGGATGTCCAGGTTCGCGGGGTCGGCGTCGTCTTCGGCGGCCTTCAGGATGGCGCGCGGGTCGGTAACGCCGGCGCGTGCGGCGTCGAGCTTCGTCTGCGCTGCGGCAACGGCGGCGTCGAAGGCGTCGGCAGCGCCCGCTAGTTCCGCAGGCGTTTCGACGCTTACCTGCGACATGGCGGCAAGCCCGTCGGCGATTTCTATATCCACGTAGTTCATGTCAAGGCGATGCCAGGTGGGAGCGGGCATCGCGTTCGCG
>CAVBAM010000254.1:0-2968 GCA_963593315.1 Candidatus Methanomethylophilaceae archaeon
GTCCAGCAGCTTCTCGGCGGCGGCCACCGCGGAAGCCGCCGAATCATGCTCCGCCTGCGTCATCCACGTGTCGCACGCGTACACGTCGGCCCCGTCGGCGCTCACCTCGGCCGCGTCCAGCACGCCCTTCGCCGCCTCCAGCGTGCCCGCCAGCGAGTCAAGCTCGTCGACGCTCGCCCAGTCGCGCACCTCGGAGAACGCCTTCACCGACAGGTTGTCCATCATCTGGCCCGATTTCTCGATCTCCGAGGTGATCAACGACCAATCGGTCCACTCCGTCCGGGCGTCCGCTCCCGCCGAGCCGTCGGTCCATGTGCCCTTCGGCGCGCTCGTCCAGCTTTCGCCCGCGTTCACGCGTGCCACGAAATATTTGTTCGCATAGGCGTCGACGGCAAACTCGACGGACCTGCTAATAGCGGAAGCCGCGTCCTCGACCGCCCTCTCGCCCGCCTTCTTCGCCTCGGCGACGGCCATCTCCTCGCTCATGCCCGCCGCAATGCACTCGGAATACGTTGAGTTGTATGCCGCATCGTAGTAAGACTTCTCGATCTCTTCCCGCTTGCTCTTGCGGAACGACTCCACGTCTTTATCCGAAGGCTTCCCGAAATTCACCGCGGCGCCCTGGTAATACTGGCCGTCGTCGTTGCACTTCTGCGTCGTCACCACGGCGTAGCGCTGCCCCTTCCGCATGGCGATCCAGTCGCTCTCCGGGAGCGTGACGCGGTGATAGCCGCCGTAACGGTACAAGTCGTCGACCTGGTACACCAGCGTGGCGTGCCCCGGATCGGTCGGCGTGGTCGCCTCGTCGTCGAGCAAATACACCTGATAGGTCACCGTTGAGTTCGGCTTGTACGTCGCCGCGCCCAGCGTGCGCAGCGCCATGTCGCCCTCGGCGGTGAAGACGTTCGCCGAGCTTATCGGGTCCTTGGAACTGCGCAGCGACGTGTAGGCTTCCGGCAGATAATCGTACTGGTCGATGTAGTAGGTGTCGGAAGTGCCGTACGAATTCACGTCGAAGTCGAAGGATTCCAGCGTGTCCACGGTCGTGTCGTAGTAGGAAAGCCAGAAGTACCCCGTGTGCTTGCCATCCTCGACAATGCCCCAGGGGTCTTCCTGACCGTTCGGGAATTCCTCGGTCTCGGAACCCCAGCTGTTCTTCACCAGCCAGGCGCCATCCTTTTCCGGCTTATCGCCGGAAGCGTTGCCGAAGTTGTCCCGCGAATACGAATCGTCCCAGCCCACGATGGTGACCATATGATTATGGGACTGGTTTCCCGCCGAATAGACCGACCAGGTCGAGCGGTTCAACCCGACGCCCACATTGCAGGACACCGACACGCCGCGACCGAAGTCGTGCAGCTCGCTCTTCACCGCCTCGATGGCGCGTTCGTCCCCCCAATGCGGATTCATCTGCTCGTCATAGGCAAGCGTCGAGGGAAGGATGTTGCCGCTTTCCAGCTCGTATTCCGACTTGTTCCAAACGTCTTCAGGCACCGACCAGTCCGTATAGGTCATCGTCTCGCCGTCTGGGGAATAGTTTCCGGCCCAGTACACCTCGAGAACCCGAGCCCCCGAAAGCCGCAGTTGGGTAATCTGATCATCGGTCAGGAAGCGAACGGCCCAGCCGACGGTGCCGCCCGTGACGATGCACTGCTTTATTCCCTCCGCGTTCCGATACGGGACCTCGTCCTCGGAAAGCGGCCCGATGCCGGCGGCGAATATGCTCGACCCGTATGTCGAGTGACCGCCCGCTTCAAGCCCGGCATTGGGATCCCGTGAGCTGTTGTGGTACCCCTCGCCAGCCTGATCCGAGCCGACGAAGCGCTCGGGGGCGCCGCCGATTCTGAACACGGAACCGGCCAGCTGCAGCTCGGACAGGTCGAGGCCGGTTTCGGCGTAGGTTTTGCCCAGTTCGGAAAGAATGCTCGTCTCGCTCGCCGCGACAATGGAGAAGCCCCAGCACGTGGCCCACGGGTTTTGCATCTTGACCGGCGTCACCACGCTGTCGGAGCGGTCGCCGTCGCCGTTCGGGTCACGCAGGTCGTATTTCTCGGGGAACGTGGAAACGGTTTCGGAATCGTCGGTCGTCGACGCCGCAGCGTCGGCCGAAGTGGCGTACGAGTAGGGTTGATAGGTCGGGTCGTTAAGCTCGGTGCTGATGGCGTCGACCCAACTCGCGACCGTTTCCTCATCGGAAGCAAGAGCCGCAGCGGGCGTCATGCACGAAAGCGCCGCGGCAAGCGTCACGGAAAGGACAACCCGCGACCCGCGCCGAATAAGCGGGCGGGATGCAGGCGAGTCGGAAGCGCCGGAGCACGTGGGCGGAGTGCCAGCAGCAGGGGCGCCGGAGGATGCGACGCCGGTACGGGCAGGGGCGCCGGACGAATGGTTCAAGATTTCTTGCATAGGGCACTCCTTCAACGAGCATATGCGGATAAAGCTTGCTGCCTGAGAAGCCCTCTCCGGCAGCAGCGTTGCTTTCAAAAAAAATAGTGGTGCGCCCTTCGGGCGCTGATTTTATGCTGCGCGAGCTGTCGCTCACGCCTACAAAACCCCAAGCGACGGTTGACGCTCTGCGAGAATCCCCGGGCTATGACTGACGTTCTACAAGAATCCGTGGTCATGGTTGACGCCCCCCAAGAATTCGCGGCAACGGTTGACGTTCCCCAAGAACCCGTAGGCGCGTTCGCAAGAGCGCGCACTCCGGCGAAGCCGGAGCATCGAGCATGGTCAACGTCGGTGACAAAGGCCTCTCATGGGGTTGAGCGGATAGCCAACGCCGCGAGAACAACTTCGTAGTGTTGAGCGACAGCTCAACCCTTATTAGAGAGCGCCGTAGGCGCGACACTCTTTTGACAGGCGGGCCGGCGAGCCCGGTTAACCGCCGCCGGCCCGCCCCACTCCGAACGACATCCCGCCCGACATTCCGGCTTCGCCGGAAGCGCGCTCTTGCGAACGCGCCTACGAA
>CAVBAM010000255.1:0-2967 GCA_963593315.1 Candidatus Methanomethylophilaceae archaeon
CGGCCTGCGTCATCCACGTGTCGCAGGTGTACACGTCGGCCCCGTCGGCGCTCACGGTCGCCGCCGACAGCTTCGCCTTCGCCGACGCGATGGCCGAGGCAAGCGAATCCAGCTCGTCGACGGAAGCCCAGCTGCGAACCTCCGAGAAGGCCTTTACCGAAGCATTGTCGGCAACATAACCAGGCTTTTTCTCCTCAACAGTCTTTTTAACAACCGTCCAGTCGCTCCACTCGGTGTCCGCCGACGCACCGATGCTCCCGCTGTCGGCATCAACCGTCGCGCTATCCCCCTTCGTGGTGCCCGTCCAGCTTTCGCCGGGATTCACCTTTGCCACGAACCCAACCGCACAGTAATTCGCGAAATGCTGCTCAACCTTTTCGTCGATGACTTTGGCAACCTCGTCGCTTGTCGCCTTCGCCCTAGCATCCGCCATCGCCGCTTCGGCGGCATCCTTATCGGTCATTCCCTTGGCGATATTGGCCTCGTAATACTGATTGTAATAATGATTCATGAAGTAGCTTGTCATATTGCTCCGATAAACGGCACGGGATTCGTCCGTATCGAGCTCGGCGAAGCTCTTCAAGTTCACCGCCGCGCCCTGATACCATTTGCCGTCGTCGTTGCACCTCTGCGTCGTCACCACCGCATATCGTTGACCTTTTCGCATAGCAATCCAATCGCTTTCCGCCAGCGTCGCACGATGGTAGCCGCCATACTGGTACGTGTCGTCGAAGGAGTAGATAAGCTTGCTGTGCTGCGCGTCGGTGGGAGAGGTCGCCTCGTCGTCGAGCAGGTACACCTGATAGGTCACCGTGGTGTTCGGCTTGTATGTCGCCGCACCGAGCGTGCGCAGCGCCATGTCGCCCTCGGCGGTGAATATGTTCGCCGAGCTCGTTGGATTCTCGCTATCAACCGTGACGACGTCCTGCTCGGGCAGGTAATCGTACTGGTCGATATAGTATTCTTCGCTGTCGCCATACGAGTCAATGTCGAAATCGAACGACTCCAGGCCCTCCAGCGACTTATCGTAGTACGAAAGCCAGTAGTACCCCGACTGCTTGCCGTTCTCGATAACGCCGCTGTTGTGCTCGTTGGGGAAGCCCACGCCCTCCGCGCCCCAGCTGTTCTTGATAAGCCAGGCGCCCTTGGCAGGAGGCTGCTCCGCAGCATCGGTTGAGAAATTGCTCACGTCGTAGTCGTCGTCCCAGCCCACGATGGTGACGGCGTGGTCGGGATACTGGGACTCCTTGTTATACAGCGACCCTTCCACTCCATTGCCCGAAACCGAGTTCGAAGCGTTGTAATACACGACGACGCCACGCCCGTAGTACTGGATCTCACCTTTGACAGCCGTGATCGCGTCTTCATTGGTGGATACGTATTTCCCGTTCGCGTCGCGGGTGATGGCGTTCGGCAGAATGTTGCCGTTCTCGAGATTCAAAGCCGAGGCGTTCCATAGCGAGAAATCCATGCTCCAATCCTCGGAGTTCCAAGTTCCGTCCTGCGCCACGTAGTCGCCCGTGTAGTACATCGGCACAACCGTGCAACCTTGCATCTTGTAGTCGGCGATTTCGCTCTCGGTTAGATCAAGTACGCGAGTCGTTCCGTTATTCAAGCTCGAAACGGTGCACAGCGCCCTTCCCGAGGCGTTTTTGTAAGGCGCGTTGCTCTCGTAGATGGGGCCGATGCCCGAAGCGAAGATGCTCGACCCGTACAGCGCGAGACCGCCGATGCTCAAACCGAGATTCGCCTCGTCGGATTCATTGTGAAATCCCTCGCCCGCCTGAGCGTCGCCAACCACGGAAGCGGGAGCGCCGTCCTTTTTGTAGATGGCATCGGCAAGCTGCAGTTCGGACAGGTCCAAGCCATCCTCGGCCGCCGTCGTGCCCGATTCAGACAGGATGCTCGCCTCGGAGGCCGCGATGGTCGAGAACGCCCAGCAGGTGCCCCACGGGTTTTGGAACTTGACGGAAGTGACCACGCTGTCGGAGCGGTCGCCGTCGCCGTTGGGGTCGCGCAGGTCGTACTTGGCCTTCAGCGGCTCGACGGTGCCGGAGTCGGAATCGGCGGCCACGGCCGCGGCAAGCGCGGAGACGCCGTCGGACGTGGCGAACGAGTACGGCTGGTAGCTGCCGTCGTCGAGCCGGGAGGCGGCGCTCGCCCAGTCGGCGGCGACGTCGGCGTCGGAGGCGAGGGCCGCGGCAGGCGTCATGCACGAAAGCGCCGCGGCGAGCGTCGCGGAAAGCACGAAGTTGCAGCCGCGCCGGATGAGCGGACGGGGTGCAGCCGGGGCGGTGGCGGGGATGACGCGCGCGGCGAGGGATTCGCCGGCGGAATTGTCGGTAAATTGGTTTTCGGTTTCGTGCATGATTCCTCCTTCGAAAGACATGATGCAAACTCGTCGGTCGGGGGGTTTGCCGCCTCATCGGCAAACCTGCCCCGGCCGCATCCCGCCCGCTCATCCGGCTTCGCCGGAAGCGCGCTCTTGCGAACGCGCCTACGGACATCGGTCGGAAATCAACTCTGAGCTGGGATTTCTCGTAGGTTCGAGCGAAAGCTCGAACATTATTAGAGAGCGCCCGGAGGGCGCGACACGCTTTTGCCGGCCGGCGAGGGCCCGGCGCGCCTACGAGAGCACGCCTATGCCGGAAACCTCCTATCCGACGATCTTCAAATCAATCGCGTTCGCCAGCACGCCGGCGGCGCGCTCGCGCAGGATGTCGGAGCCGGGACGCAGCATGAGGCCCGTATCGGTCGGCTCGCCGCTGACGAGGCCGGTCTCGGCCGCCCAGGCCATCGTGCCGCGCGCCCAGTCGGACACGGCGCCGGCGTCGGCGAACTTCTCCAGCGCCGAGGCGTCGCCGTCGATGTCGGATCCGTGCACGGCATGGGCGTACTTGGCGACCATGGCGACGGCCTCCTCGAAGGTGACGGCCCGGTCGGGCTGGAAGGCGCGGCCGCCTTCCG
>CAVBAM010000256.1:0-2955 GCA_963593315.1 Candidatus Methanomethylophilaceae archaeon
GGCCATCGATGAAGCCCGGAAGCATCATCTTGCCCTCAAGGTCGGTAACCTCGGCACCATCAGCGCGCTTCAGCGCTTCTTCCGTCGAGCCGACGTAGGCGATTTTGTTCCCCTCGACGACAACAGCCTCTGCCCAGGGCTGCTCCTTGTTGACGGTGTAGATTTTGCCGTTGGTGAAAACTCTTTTCTGAGTCATCTAGCTTCCTTCCCCTTCATAGGAACTACAACGTGTGCAGTGTATCATGCCGCAAGTTTCAACGAGAAGAATTTAGCGAAAAGGGGTCGAAGTCATCCGGAACGGCCTGTCCGACGAAGGGCGGCGCGATCGCCACGGGAAGAAACGCGTTCCCAACGCCGCGGTCATCAAAAAGAAGCGTTCAGGACTCGTTGCGAAGAAGGGGAACGACCGATAACGCAAGAAGGCCCCGCCTGCTCGCAACCAATGCGTAAAAACGCATGCAGCGGGCAAACGGGGCCATTGCACATTCCAAAGCGCTAGAACGGGCAACGTGTGTTCTTGCGCGCCTACTTCGCTTCTTTGAGCTTCTTGCTGAAAACCCCAACGAAGACGAGGCTGAAAATTCCTTCGAGAATCATAACGAAACCAGCAACCGTCATGATGAAGGTAAACGGAGCAAACAAAACGTAGAAGCCGGCAATCATGAGAACGATTGCAAAGATAACGACGGCAACGCCACCGCTCATTTTAGAGCGAACAGCGTAAATGCCCTGATTCAGGGCGCTCGCACCGTCGGCAATGATGTAGATGCCCGCCATCATTGTCATAATGTCGGCGATAACGTCAGGCCTATTAAAGCAAAGAAGGCCGAACAGGAAGAGAATGACGCCGCCGACGATGGATGACGCAGGACCCTCCGCGCTCGTAACGCAGAAGATTACCTTTGCGATGCCCGCGATAACAAGAAGGCCGCCAATGAAGTAGCAGAAGCTCACACCGGTCAGAAGCGGATGACCCAAAAACAGGATGCCCAGCAAAATGGAGGCAATTCCACTGGCGATGACGCTTCCCTTGACTTGGTGAAATGTTTCGTTGACCATAACTAATCTTTCTAAATCGTCGTTAACACAACTCGAGCAAGTATACTGGCTGTCGGGTAAAATTGAAACCGCGAATCCCGATAGGTTACGGCAAGATGCGGCAAACGCCTTGCCGGAAGCGACGAGACGAAAGATTTAGCGCGATATGGAACAAAACGCTACGACCAAGGAATCCAACGACAAAAAACCGTTTCATAAGAAGTTAATTGGCGCAGTGACCAACTTCAACACCCTTGTTGCGATCATGCTGGCAATTTGCGCGCTCACAACCGCGTGGGCAACGTGGATCGGCGACCTTCACGCAAGCGATCAGGACTCGAACTATGCCAAGGCGGAGCGCCTAAACGCCGAAGCGAACTCAAGCTATAACCTTAACACGCAGCTCTACGTCGCAGTTTTCAACCTATGGACTCACGTATACGACTTAAACACGGAAATCAAGTCGCTTGAAAGCGCGGGAGATACACAGGGCGCCAACGCGAAACGCGAGCAAATGAACTTATATATCGAAACAAACTGCCCCGATTACAAGAACTTCAAGAGCGCTCTCTACACGGCCCTCGAAAAAGGCGGCACGGCAACCCCTTTCGATGAATATCCGCAGTCCAGCTTTTTCGAGGACTCCCAGAAGCTGTCGGAGGAGGCAACGCAAACCCGCGAGGAAGGCAATCGCTGCAATTTGGCGAACGACTCGTATGGCCTGGTCAGCGTGCTCTATTCGCTGTGCCTGTTCCTCTTCGGCATGGTTGGTTTTTACACGCAACGCTCGCCGAAGCGTATCGTGTTCGCGGTTGGCGTTGCCGTTTTCGTCGCCGCAACCGCCTACATGCTCTCCCTCCCCCTGCCGGAAAACTTCGACTTCGCGAATTACTTCAAGCTTTCCCAGTAAATCGCGACGGAGGCGGTTTGCACATCCGGCATCCCCGATTGACGCTCCGGCTTCGCCGGAGTGCGCGCTCTTGCGAACGCGCCTACGAAAAACCCGACGCAAAAACCCGGCGGGGGGGGCGTTGGCGCCTCCATTGCGTGCCCCCCGGGGACAGAGCCATGAATAAACAAGAGGACCTCCGTCTGGGTGGTTTGGCGGAGGTCCTTTGGTGCATTGGTTTACCGGTATTTAGGCTTTGTACGTCGTGAGGCCGTCTTTGATGGTTTGCGAAACGGTGACGTTGTGGATCTCGTAGGGATCGATCTCGAACAGGTTCTGGCTAAACACGGTGAGGTCAGCATATTTGCCAACTTCGATCGAGCCCAGCACGTCTTCTTTGCACATCTGATAGGCGTTGTTGATCGTATAGCCCAGAAGCACCTCCTCGACGGTCAGGCGCTCCTCCGCATCATGCACGAAGCCATCTTTCTCGCCAAGTGGCTGACGGGTAATAAGGCACTCCGCGTTCTGCATCGGAGGGAAGCTCGTCGGATCGGTTGGGAAGTCGGAGCCCAGGCCGACACGCGCGCCGGCGTTCAGGATGCTCTTCATCGGATACGGTTTCGCCTCGGTGAGCTGTTTGGTCAGTGCGTCCATCTCTTCGCTGAGCGAAGACACCCAAAGGCCGGTGGTGTTGGAGAACACGTCGTATTTGCCGAAAAGCTCGATGTCTTCGGGGTATACGTTCGAAGTATGTGAGCACACGATACGCAGGTCGGTGAAGCCCTTCTGGCGAACGATGCCGGCAGCTTCCAGCACGTTGCGAATCGCATCAGAGCCGATGGCGTGGATGTTCACGTCGATTCCGGCCTTTGCGCAATCCTCGTATTTCTGCGCAAGCTCGTCAACGGTCATGATCGGGGCAATCACGTTGCCGTTGGGGTACGGGTTCGGAATTGCGGCGGAAGTAGTCTCGGTGGTGCCGTCGTTGAACAGCTTGTGGAACGAGCAGAAGAAGCGGTCGTTGT
>CAVBAM010000257.1:0-2951 GCA_963593315.1 Candidatus Methanomethylophilaceae archaeon
ACTTCACGCCCGCGAGCTTCGTCATGACGTCGGGGTTGCCCGCCGTGCGTGCGTAATCGTTCACGAAGCTGCGATCCGCGTCGGCAAGCAGTGCGTCGGAAGCATCATCGGCGCCCGTGATGGTGAAGACGAATTCGCCCTTGGCCAAATCGCGCCCGGTCATGGTCTTGGAAACCTGCAGGCCGCCGTGCGCGCCGTAGTCGTAGCCGGCCTCATAGGTGTTGGTGAACCCCATGGTGCCAACGGTCTCCGAGTCGCCGGTCTGTTCGACGCCCTTGTCGTCCTTGACCAGGGTCTTGTTCGCCGCGACCGCAAGCGTGCCGTCACCCTTGTCCGTCACGGTCACCACAACCTGATAGACCGCCTGGGAAGCCGTGACGCCCTGGTTGATGATGCTGTCGTCATCGGACTCGTAAACCTTGTAATAGTAGGTGCCCGGCGTGTCGTAGGTAATGTCGCCGAAGCTGAAGGCGACCGGGTTGTCCTCGCCAGCGGGCGTTCCTGCGGGCATGTTCACGCTCACCGTGTCGGCCACGGTGCCGTCAGCGCCCTTCGGAAGAGGCGCGTTGGGCGTGTCGCCCGTGGCCTCGATCTTAAAGGTGAACAGATCGGAAGCCAGCCAATTGCGGCCCGTGAGAATCTTCTCGCCAGCGAGGTTGGCTTTGCCCTCAAGCGTACCGGTGGCGGAGTACTTGTTGGTGAAGCTCGCCTGCGCAGTCTGGCCTGCGGCGAAGGTGCCCGTCGCGGCGATGGCCTTGCCGTCGTTATCCGCGGGCGCGGTCTGCGCGAAGCCGGCGGGCATCTTGGTTTCGGTAACCGTGTAGTCCCAGCCGGCGCCGAGGCCGCTCACCTGCAGGGTTTCGCCCGGTTTGATGGTGTGGGTCGCCTTGCCATTGGTGAAGGTCAGCTCGAACTCGTCACCCGTCGCACGGCCATTCGCGTCAAGCACCACGGCCGGGAACGAATAGTTCGCAGCCTTGGGCACGTTCAGCTCGAACGTGAACTCGGCATTGGCGTAATCCGCCTTGTCGTATCCATCGGGCACGGTGATGGTCTTGGAAACCTTCAACGTCGCGGGCTTATCAACGGAAAGCTTGCCGTTGTTGCCCAGGTGCGGAGTAACGGTCGTCGCGTCGGCAACAGAGGTCTCGCTGTTCCACTTGGGATTCAGCACGTCAGTTGCGGTACCGGTATCGTTGCGGTCCTTCACCTTGTGCAGCTGGTTGATGTAGACCAAGCGAGCAGTGCCGGCCTTGAAGTAGGCACCATTGTCATCGGTACCGATGGCACCCTCAAACGCCTTGGCCTGATCGCCGGGGAATTCCCGGGTATCAACCTTCGCGACAGGCGCCCCGTCATCCAGCTCGTAATAGGATTCCTGATAGTAATACGTATTCCCGTCGACGACTTCGGTAGCGCGCGTTTTGCACGCCCCGTCTGCATAGATGGGCGTATCCTGCGTGAAGTAGTAGTAGCTGTTGCCGCTAGAGGGGTTGAACTGGGATGTCACGTCGCCCAGAGTCCCACCGTTCCACTTGTTGGCATAGAAGTTCACCTTGCCGGTGGTCACGTCGGTGTTCTTATCGATGTAGGCCGCCATATCGTTATCGGGATTCACCAGCAAGTCGGCCACTTCGGTCTTCAAGCCAGAGGAGTAGAACACCGAAACCGGCGTGGTCTCGTCAACGCTCATGGTTTTCTTATCCAGGTCGACCGAAAAATGACGCAGCGGAATGAGCGTCGCGGGAATCTTGACCTCAACCTTATCGCCCGCGGCCACGTTTTCGGAGCGCGTCACGGTGACGATGATGTCGCTCAGCTCGCCGTTGGCGATGCCGGACTTCACCGTACCGCTGAAGTGGTACGTGTCGACCAGGCCCTCCGTGGTTTTGGACACGCAGGTGTGCTCATCGCCGTCGTAAATCAACGTCGAAAGGTCGGTCACCTGCATGTAGTCGCCCAGCTGGTCATTGAACGTAATGTAGCCGGACTTGGATTCATAGCCCTCGGTGGTCTTGGTCGGGTAGCCGGCGTCCCTCGTGATCTCCTTGGAGATGTCCTCGAAGACCTTAGCGAGCCCATCAGCATCCGTCGCTGCCTTGTAGAAGTCACTACTTGCTGCGCGCTCGCCAAAGTTCCAGGTGTAGCTGCTCCCGCTGCCCGTATACGTCGCCTTAGGGTAGTTGCTCGACACGGCGTGCAGGAACTTGTTCGCATTGGAATCTGAAGACACCGGATCAACGCTAGGATTAGCGCCTGCAAGGACACCGATGGTGTATATGGTTGCGCCGTCATCCTTCATTTCTGCAGCAGTCGCAACGGCAGGGCTGGCATAAGCGGGATCAAAATCTTTCTCGTCGCCGCCGCTCATGGTAGGCACGCCATCAGTGAAGAAAACTACGACTTGCTTTGCGCCTTCGCGCTTGCTGCTCAGCACTGTCTTCGCCTTCGCCAAGCCAAGGTCAGACCTCGTACCCTGGCTGGTGCCTAGGCTAGAAATAGTAGCCTTGATTCCAGTCGCCTCTGCCTCAGTGCAAGCAACCATTTCCTGATTAAGGGTTGCTTCAGAGTTGTAGCTCACCACAGCCACCTTGTGCTGCTTGGCCGCATCAGAAACATCTTTGTTCTGTTTGGCGATCGTGTCTACAAAATTGTTTGCGGCACTCTTCAATGCGTCGATCTTAGACGTACTTCCGCTAATGGTTTTAGTCATCGACGAAGACGTATCCAGCACCAGCACGATATCGAGCGGCGTGGTGGTCGTGGAAGACAGATTCGAGGTCGAGGAAAGCGCGGTGAGCGCCGTCAGGAACGCCGAGCTGTCGGCCTTCGTAACCGTGATGTCGTTGTTAGTCATGGAGCCGGTCGTCACGGACTTGTCGGTCCAGATACGGCCGACGTTGGCCGTGTTGTCGCCGATAAGATTCGACCAATCCCAAATGGTATCCGGG
>CAVBAM010000258.1:0-2941 GCA_963593315.1 Candidatus Methanomethylophilaceae archaeon
GTCCTCGAGGGCGGCGACACGGTTGCCGGGCGCTCCTTCGATCTGTATTACAGCAACAACCCTGCGTACGTCGTCAGAACCGCCGTCAAAGGCTTCTATAAGACCGTGGGCCTTGCGTACAACACCTTCGACGGGCACACCTTCGACGACGTCAAGGAAAACGGCGTTACCTCAGACGAACTCCTTACCTTGCTGTTCTTCACCGAGGACGTCATGAACGAGAAGGGCCTCTACATCGAGGCCGACATGCGAAACGAGCAGCCTAAGGAAACGGGCATCTCGCCCTCGACGGGAACGAACCCCGATGCCGAGGTGAGCCTTTCATTCCCCGCTTTGGTCAGGTATCTGGGAGAGCGCTGCGCCACCGTGGACGAGGCGGTGGAGCTTGCCAAATCCCTCAACGTTTACGGAATGGGTACCGGCGAGGAAATCTGGGGCGGCGGCTATCTTATGGCCGACGCAAGCGGGCATTTCGGCGTGCTTGAGCTTGTGGACAACAAGCTTATCTGGACCGACGGGCAGAACTGCCAAACAAATTTCTATGTTAACGCCGAGTACAAGGACAAGGCCGTTATTGGAGCCGGCACGGGTCGATACGAGCTTTTGCAATCCGAGATTGATGCCGTGAAAACCGATGACGACATGACGTCGCTCATGAAGAAGGTTAGGTATTCCCAGATGAGCGACCCCTATAATTGCCTCTTTGATCCGCGCAGTGAAATTTGCGGAATGGGCGAAATGTATGCGCAGTTTGGCGGCATGCTCACGCTTGCCATGGCTGCCGACGACCAGTACAAGGAAATGCTCCTTGCGTATATGGAAGAGTCCGGTTCGAAGGTGAGGGCCATGTCCGTCCAGGAGCTCAAGGACGGGGGTACCGAGTGGCTCTCCGTGTGGCAGACCACCGCGAACTGCAACAAGAGGTCGATTAGGGTTGTCTTCAACGAGGACGATGCCCTCACCTTCGATTTCACGGTTTAGAGCGAGTGGCCCGGCTTGTAGAAAAGGCACAGAAGAGCGATTGTCTAAATAAGAGGATGGGGTTGTAATGGCTGAAATTTCAAGAAGGAAATTCGTGAAGCTTGCCGGCGTCGGATGCGCGGGCGTGGCCTTAGGCGGGCTTGTCGGCTGCTCCGGCGCGTCCTCGTCCTCTTCTTTCGAAGCTATTGCGGACACGGTCGTTTACGGAAAGATATATACCTCGAACGCAAGTCAGGAATACGTTTCCGCGTTTGCCGTTAAAGACGGCAAGTACGTCTACGTCGGCGACGAAGACGGTGTTAAGCCGTACATAAAAGAGGGCGCAACCAAAATTGTCGACTACCGCGACAAGGGCATCGTCATGGCCGGCGCCACCGAAGGCCACGGCCACTACGTTGCCGACGCCGCGTTTGGCTATCTCGGCCTGGTGGTCGAGGGCGCAACGCAGGACGAGATCCTTAAAAACGTTAAGGACTATGTCGAGAAGAACCCGGGCAAAGACGTGTACTACACGTACGGCTGGGACAACGTTGCCATGTTCGACATCAAAGAGACAATCGACATGAAGAGCAAGCTCGACGAGATTTGCAACGATAAGATCATGCTCGTCGTCGACGATTCCGGTCATAACGCCTTCTTCAACAGCAAGGCGGCGGAAGCTGCGGGAATTACGAGGGACACGCAAATCGAAGGCGGCTTTCTCTCTAAGGGCGCCGATGGCGAGCTTTTGGGCCTGGCTTCCGACATGGCATCGAATTACCTGTTGAAACATGGCATTTCGAATTTGCAGGTTGTCCAGGAGAGCGATTATGCGGGCATTGCCCAGCTTATGGAGGAAAAGCTTCACAGCTATGGCTACACCTACTATCAGGACGGCTGGACAAACTACTTCGGCACGCAATTCATGGATGCTTTGAGCGCATACGACAAGAGTGCGGGCCTTTCGACTGTAGTCAGCGGGACCCATAAAATCGATCCTTATAACGATTGGAAGGCGGAGCTCGCTAAAGCGCAGGAGAGCTCTGAGAAATACCCTACGGACCACTTCAAGTTCAGCACCATCAAACTCTTCGCCGATGGCGAGGCGGTCGAAAGCAAAACCGGCTGGCTGCTTGAAGAATACGCAGACGGCACCCATGGCACGCAGGTATGGGACGACGAAACGATGAATTCCATCGTGAAGGCCGCAAACGAAGCCGGTCTTTCCCTGCACATCCACTCTATGGGAGACGCGGCGACCCAGCAAGTCGTCAATGCGTACATCAACGCGGAAGACTCGCAAAAAGGCAGCATCTACAACGGCGTATGCCATGGCAGAAACATAACCGACGAGTCGAAGAAAAAGATGGGCCAGCATCATATCTACGCCGCCGAGAACATCAACTGGCGAGTGCTCACCGATGTGAGCAGGGAAAAAGAGGATATCACCGACATCTACGCCGATATATCCACCTACAAGGCGGGTTATCCGACAAAGTCACTTATTGACAATGGCGTACTGGTTACTTCCTCGACGGACGTTCCCGCCTCTGCCGGAATGCCGACGACGGTTGCCGGCATCATCGAGGTTGCGGTAAATGACACTCGGCCGGATGTCGAGATCATTCAGCTCAATGAATCCGAGCGCGTCTCGGTCGAGACGGCCATGGACATCATGACGATCAACGGCGCGAAGCAGCTCCAGATGGAAGATACGCGCGGCTCGATCGAGGCCGGCAAATACGCGGACTTCATCTTCGTCGACAAGGACATCTCGAGCTGCGCGAAGGACAAGATCCACGAAGGCGAGGTCAAGGTGGTCTACTTCGAAGGCAGGGAAGTCTACACCGCGTAATGCAGGGTGCGTAAACGTAAACGTTTGCGGGGACGTTTGATAACGGCAATAGCGTTCCGGCGGAAGGAGTCTTTCGCCGGAACGGGCATTCATCCCAAGCGACGGGATTTGGTTTCCGGGCCGATG
>CAVBAM010000259.1:0-2925 GCA_963593315.1 Candidatus Methanomethylophilaceae archaeon
GATGACGCCGCGTGGGCGCTTGGCGCGGCGTGGGTTTGCGATAGGTGCGGGAATCCATCATGACCACCCCTTTTTCGTGATCGGATACCGCAATTATACTGCGAAACACAAGGTCACAGGGGCGGCAAAGAACAATTGCAGTCAGATGAGGGCAAGGGCTCGGTATTGGTTGGTATTGGCAATTGCAGCTTTCTCGACCACGGCGGTCAAGAATTGCATGAAGCATGCTGGTCGCGAAGGCCAGCTTGCGTACGGATCCCCGCGCATGCCCGGAAGCCGAAAATTGCCAAAAAATCGCGATCGAGGGGAAATTTTGACGCATTCGGGGTGCGGTGAAAAGATGGCAAGAATCGACACTTCCACTTGACCAGGGGTTTCTTCAAACAGCTGGTCCTCGGCAACGGTCAAACGACGACCGGTGAGGGAAAATGGGGCCGCAAAGAGGCCTGATTCTCCCCTCGATCGCGATTTCTTGGCAGATTTCGCCCGATTGTCGCGCGCGACGTGCTACAGAGACCAAAATCATCGTCCCCCGGGCTCGATGCGTCGGAATTTGCGTCAAGCCTTCGGTTTCTCAATTTGGGGGTCGCTCTTGCGAACGACCCTACGAAACCCCAGGTCAAGGTTAACGTCGCTGCGGGGTTTTTCGTAGGCGCGTTCGCAAGAGCGCGCTTCCGGCGGAGCCGGAAAATCGCTGGAGGGTCGCCTTGATGCGGGATTAGCGATCCTCTTCGTGGGCGCCTGCCAAAACGGTGGCGCTGGCTAGGATTGCGCTTACTGCTGCGGTGCCTGCAACTGCTGCCGCGGCGGCTGCGGCTGCGCCGTTGGAATCACCGGTCGAAGCGAGCGAGCTTGCTTTCTTACTCGCGTTCGCGGTTCCACCCGCCGCGTTGCCTTTGCCGGAATCGGTACCGCCCGCCACGCCGTCGCCACTCGCTCCACCGGCGCCATCCGCCCCGCCGTCGGGTCCCGGTGTCGGATCGGGCGCCGGTGCCGGGGTGGGCTCCGTCTCGTGATCGGTCACGACAATGTGCCCCTGCCCGGCTTCGTCGGCATACCCTTCCCCGATAACGCCCTTGAGGTTGACCTGGATGTATTCCGTAAGCGCATCCACATCCACACCCAAATAGACCGCATCGGCCGCGTTAGCGGGAATGGGCATGCGGTCGCCACCTTGCAGCAAGATGTACGCGCCGCCCGCAAGGGTGTATTCAGCTGTCGGGTCGATGTCCTTGCCGTCTATCCGCGCATGCTTCACGCGGCGCTCGCCCGCAAACTCCTTCACCGCCGTGCCGTCGTCATCAAGAATCACCGGCGTGGGGATATCGGTTCGCACGACGTAGCTCGCACCCTCGCTGACCTGCAGAAAGCCGCCGCTGATCTCAGGCTGTTTCATAACCCCGACTTCCAGCATGTCCAGAATATGCTGCCCCGACACCTTCACAGCCCAAAGGTGGTTCATGTACGGATTCGCCGCAACCAGATCGCCGTAGGTCACCGTGCCCGCCGCGATGTTCGCACGGATGTCACCGCCGTTAATCACCACCAAATCGCATATCACGCCGCGATTCGACGCGAAATACAGCACGGAATCGGCGCACAGGTCGCCCAAGTTCGTCTCTTGCTTGCGGACGAGCCAGCTCACCCCGTCGTCGCTGATGCAGCGCAGCAGCTCCTCGGATGTGCCGACCGGCGACTTCCTCTTCTGCTCCATCTCGGCCTCGAGTTTCGCCACCAGCTCGGCGATGGTCGCGTCCTCGCCGTCCCACTCCTTAATAAGCTCCGCCGACACGCCATCGACGCCCGTCGCGTCCAGTGAAGCCGTTGCCGTGCCGTCAACCGGGTTGATCTCGATGCGTCCGAAGCTTTGGAACTTCGTGCCCGTCTGCGCGATGACGACGCCTTCGCCAGCCTTGTTCTGCACCGTCTGGACATACATCTCGTGGCTGTGACCATCGACGACGACGTCGATGCCGGTCGTATGGGCAACCACGGCGTCGCTTCGCCATTGGCTGAGCGAGCCGGTTTCCCCGAGATGAGCCAACAGCACGACGTAGTCGGCCCCACCCTCGCTGCGCGCCTCGTCGACGGCGGCCTGCACGGCGTCGTAAAGCTTCTGCCCGGTCGCGTCGCCGCAGAAGCTGTAAACGATGTTGCCGTCCTTGTCCTTGAAGCTGTCGGGCGTCGAGGAAGTGAGCGCGGAAGGCGTGGTCGCACCGACGAACGCGACGCGCACCGCGCCGGCCGCCGTGGGATATTCCAGCACGCGGTACGCATCGAACACGCGGCTGCCGCCCGCGTCCAGGAAGTTGCAGCACACGTACGGCACGCCCTCGGTCTGGCGCAGGGCGAAGAACTGCTCCTGCCCGTAGTCGAATTCGTGATTGCCCGGGGTGAGCAGGTCGTAGCCACAGGCGCCGATGACCTGGGCCGGGGCCTCGCCCTTCGTGAACGAGCCCTCGAAACCGCCCTGCACGTTGTCGCCGGCATCGACAAGCTTCACGTTGGCTTCGCCGTATTTTTCGCGCTGGGTTTTGGCATAGTTGATAAGCGCGGCGTACCCGAGCTTGGTTTTCGCGTTGGAAAGCTCGCAGTGCACGTCGTTGGTGTGCAGGATGACAACGGGCGCCGTCGCGGCAGCGCCGGTTGCGGAGCCGTCAGCTGCGCCGTCCGCGGAAGCCGCAGCCGCCAACTCGTCGGCAAACGCCGCAGCGGGGCCGGAAGCCAACGGAACGGTCAGGCTCGCCAGGACGACGCCCGCGCCGGCGAGAAAGGTGCGCCGGGAAATGTTCCGGTTGCCCATCATGCGTTCGTTCATAATCTTCCTTCCCTTGTTGCCGGCCGACGACCGTCCCCGCTGCCCGTTTCGTTATCCTTCGTATACCACGTTGCCGGCGCAGATGGTGAATTTCACCTTGCCGTGAA
>CAVBAM010000260.1:0-2917 GCA_963593315.1 Candidatus Methanomethylophilaceae archaeon
CCACGGCACAGGGCGAGGCATCCCTTGATGTGCAGACGTTCGGAATCGCCTCGACGAGCGCTGCGGAGTCGAGCCCGGCTGCGGGCGACAGCCTATCCGACGTTGCCGCGGATGCGTCGGCAACCGAGACGACGCGCCTGGCCTCGGCAAGCACGCGCAGCATCTCGAAGTCGACGGCTGCCATCGATTCCGAGCGCGAGGCCGAGCGTCTTGCCGCCGAAGAGGCCCAACGCGCCGAGGATGAGGCGCATCGGAAAGCTGCCGAGGAGCACCGCGCATCCCAGTTGGCAAGCGATTCGGGGTCGTCGAGCGACGCCACGGGGCTTGCCGAGGTCGACTGGAGCCTGAGCAAGGTCGAGTTTGTGAACGAGTGGGCAGCCCGCATCGATGCCTATCTTGCCGGCAGCTCGCTTGCGGGGTACGGTAGCCTTTTCGCTGAGGCTTCGTGGGAATACGGCATCGACCCCCGCTTCTCTCCGGCGATTTCCAACACGGAATCCACGAAGGGCGCAAATTGCTTCCGCAGCCACAACGCCTGGGGCTGGATGGGCGATACCGTGTGGGGAAGCTGGGAGGAATCCATCCCGGCTCACGCGCAGGGGTTGGCGAAGGGCTACGGCTACACCATCTCGCTTGCGAATGCGAACAAGTATTGCCCCCCGACCTACGAGGACTGGTACGAGAAGACGCTTGCCCAAATGAAGCTCATCTAACGTTCGTTGCGCGAAAGGCGAAAGACGAAGGCGGCTCCGCGATTGCGGGGCCGCCTTTTTCGTGCGCGAGATGGTGCGGAATTGCACGAAAGCGAACGAAGCGCAAGGATTCGAGGTGCAGTGGGCTTGGGTTGGGGATGCCTGTGATAGCATGCACCTAGTTGGATGCTAGGATTATTGGGGGATTTATGACGCAGACGAGCGTTCCCGAGGAATCGGGGAAAACCATGGCAAGCGATAAGGGCGCGACGCCTGAAGGCGCCGAAGGCGTGAAGGTGTTCGACAAGGGCCGCATGGAGGGCCCGGATGCCGAAAGCACGACGCATGGCGTGGTTCGTGCGGTGTGCGTGTCGAAGCGCAAGGGGACGCGCAAGGACGTCGTGGACGGGCCGGTTACCGTGGTCGAGCAGCACGGGGTGGCCGAGGACGCGCATGCGGGCGACTGGCATCGCCAGGTGTCGCTTCTGGCATGGGAATCCATCGAGAAGGCGCGTTCGCGCGGCCTGGATGTCAAGGAGGGCGATTTCGCCGAGAACATCACCACGGAGGGCATCAATTTGATGGCGCTCCCGCTGGGCACGCAGCTGAAAATCGGCGATGACGTGCTGTTGGAGCTGTCTCAGCAGGGCAAGGTGTGCCACAAGAAGTGCGCGATCTACTATCTCGCGGGCGATTGCATCTTCCCGCGCGAGGGCATTTTCTTCGTGGCGCTGAAGGGCGGCAAGGTTCAGGCCGGCGACAGCATCGACGTGGTGAAGCTGGGCGACGGCACGTGCGCGTTCACGCCGCAGGAAGCCCTTGACGAGTTGGCGAACACGCCGCGATAGGGCCCACCGCGGGCAGCCCTGCTTTGGGGGCGTGGGGTTTGCGGCCGGCGGGGCGTTTGAATCTCGCCTGCCGCTTTGTTTCGCGGGCCGGACGAGGGCGCTACAGCCCCCTGAACGCCGCGCGCACTTCGTCGAGCGTCTCGTTGTCCACCACGACGATGGCCTTGTCGCCGGGGAACAGCACCGTGTCCTCGTTGACCACCTCGACGTCGTCCTTAGATGCGACGGCGGCGATCAGGCTATTCGGCGGCATGGGGATGGAACTGGCCAGCACGCCCGATTCGTTGGAATGATGGCGCATGCGCGGCACCACCATCTCGGTGAGCACGACGTTGCCGTGCGTCAGCGAGGACACGACGCTGACGCTGCCCATCAGGGTCTCCTCCTCGATGAGGTTGGCGATCAGCGTCGTCGAGGAGACGCATTCGATGCCGACTTCGCGGAAGATGCGCTGGTTCTTCGGGCTGTTCACGCGCGCGATGCAGCGCGGCACGTTGAACACGCGTTGGGCGATTTCGCATGAAACCAGGTTGTCGTCGTCTTGGCCGGTCGTTGCCACGAAGACGTCGGCGCGCCTAATGCCCGCGTCCTCCTGGTATTTGGAGTCGCAGCCGTCGCCGTGGATGACCAGGTAGCGCCCCTGCAGCACGACGGAAAGCCTGTCGGCCGTGGCAAGGTCCTCTTCGATGATGGTCACGTCGTTGCCGCTTTCCAGCAGCACGCCGGCCAGGTATTCGCCGATTTTGCCGCCGCCGGCGATCACTACATACATGGTTCGCCCCTAATCTTGAATATACTTCGCGAACTGGTCGATGAGTTCGTGGCGCACGCACGCGATGACCGAGTCGCCGTTGTGGAGGATGGAATCGCGTGTGGGAATGGAGCTGGTCGATCCGTCGCCGCGTTCGAACACCACGATGCGGATGTCGTGTTCGCGCTCTATTTCCCCCACGCGGATGGAGGTTTTGTCCGACCAGCTGAGGTCGAGCGAGAAGCGCAGCACCTCGTAGTCACCGAACGAGTCGATGTGCGCCCCGTGCCCCGAAACCACTTTGCTGAACACGTCCTCGGCCACTAGCGATGTGCCGCAGACGTAATCGATGCCCAGCTGCATATAGGCGCGCTCGTGATCGGGGTTGTACAGGCGGGCGATGACGTGCGGGACGTCGAACAGACGGCTGGCAACCTCCGCGCACATGAGGTTGGTGTTGTCGAGCTGCGTGACGGCGGCGAGCACGTCGCACTCGTCGATGCCGGCTTTCTCCAGCGTTTCCTCGTCGAAACCGACGCCTTGGATGGTCGATCCGTTGAAGTTGCGTCCGAGGTTGGCGAACGCGTCGACGTTGCGGTCGATCACGCACACGTTGCTGCCGTTGT
>CAVBAM010000261.1:0-2917 GCA_963593315.1 Candidatus Methanomethylophilaceae archaeon
GTGCCGACGATTTCGAGCGTGTCGCCTGCGTATTCGACGGGCGTGGCGTGCGAGCGCATGGCCGCGGCGCAGCCGGAAATCTCCTCGATGGTTTCGGCCTTCGTCGACTTCGTGGAAAGCGCCGCGAGGAACGCCGCCGTCTGCACGGGCGTGGTCTGGCCGCTCATCACCTCATTGATGGTGTCGTAGGCTTCCTGGTAGGTGAGGTCCTGCTTATCGACCAGTTTATGAATCGCTTCGGTGATCATGGGTTTTCCTTTCGGTGTTTGGTGCTAGTCGCTGTCATGCTTAAGTATGTGGCGCGCTTCGCGCTTCTTTTGGCTGCCTGAGCTGTCGCTCAGGCCTACGAAGCTCTCGTTGCGATTTAGCCGCTTCCGCAAGAATTCGTAGGGTCGAGCGAAAGCTCGACCAGGCCGCCGGTGATGCAGGGGCTCGTCAACTCCGCCGGCCGGCAAATGGGGATTGCGAGCCCCGCGCAATCACATTGCGTTCTCCTCGCTTCATGCCCCGAACTCCTCTGCAATCTTGAGGAAATTCGCGATGATCGCGGCGCCGTTGGGGGTCATGACGCTTTCGGGGTGGAACTGCACGCCGAAGGTGGGGGCGCTTTCGTGCTCGACGGCCATCACCTCGCCGTCGGCGGTGCGGGCGCTCACGTGCAGGCAATCCGGCAGCGTGGCTTCGTCGGCGGCAAGCGAGTGGTAGCGCGCGACGGGAAACGCCGCCGGCAGCCCGGCGAACAGCTTCGAATCCGCGCAGGCCAGCGCCTGGGAAACCTTCCCGTGCATCAGCTCCTTCGCGTATCCGACCTCGCCTCCGAAGGCCTCGCAGATGGCCTGATGCCCCAGGCACACGCCGAAGATCGGGATGCGCCCGTTGAAGCGACGCACCGCTTCGATGCAAACCCCCGCGTCGGCCGGACGCCCCGGCCCGGGCGACAAGATGATCGCCTCGGGCGCCAAGCCCTCGATATCGTCGCAGGTCAGGGCATCGTTTCGTACCACGCGCATGTCGGGATGCAGCGAGCCCGCCATCTGATAGAGGTTGTAGACGAAGCTGTCGTAGTTGTCGATGAGCAGAATCATCGCACGCCTCCTTCCGCGGCCTCGATGGCGGCAACCACCGCGCGCGCCTTGTTCCGGCATTCCGCGTACTCGGTTTCCGGCACGCTGTCGGCCACGATGCCCGCGCCGGACTGCACGCACACCCGGCCTTCCTTCTTGTACGCCAGGCGAATGGAGATGCACGTGTCCATGTTGCCCGTGAAGTCCAAATATCCGATGGCGCCGCCGTAGATGCCGCGCTTGGCGCCTTCCAGCTCCTGGATGATCTGCGCCGCCCGCAGCTTCGGCGCGCCGGAAAGCGTGCCCGCCGGCAGGATGGCGTCGATGGCGTCCACCGCGTCGAAGCCTTCCCCGATGCGCCCGGACACTTCCGAACCGATATGCATCACGTGCGAGAACCGGTGGATGGAAAGGTAGCGGTCGACCTTCACGCTTCCCAGCTCGCAGACGCGCCCGAGGTCGTTGCGGCCCAGATCAACCAGCATGTTGTGTTCGGCCAGCTCCTTCTCGTCGGCCAAAAGTTCGGCCTCAAGCGCCTCGTCGGCCGCCGGCGTCGCCCCGCGCGGGCGCGTGCCGGCCAGCGGGAACGTCTTCACCACGCCGTCCTCCAGGCGCGTGAGCGTCTCGGGCGACGCGCCGGCCAGCTCGATGTCGTCGCTCACGAAGAAGAACATGTAGGGGGAGGGGTTGGTGGTGCGCAGCACGCGGTAGACGTCGAGCAGGCTGCCCGTGGCGCGGGCGGTCAGCGGGTTGGACAGCACCACCTGGAAGATGTCGCCCTCGTGGATGTAGTGCTTCGCGCGGCGGACCATTTCCGCGTATTCGTCTTGCGAGAAGCGCGGGGTCAAGGGCTCGCTTAGGTGCAGCGGCGGGAAATAGGCGCGCGTGTTGCCCTCGAGCAGCGCCGCCATGTCGTTGCAGCGCCCACGGGCGCGCTCGTAGGCGGCCTCGATGCCATCGGGGTCGTCGAGTGCCACGCCGGCGACGATGAGCAGCTTTTGTTCCAGGTTGTCGAATACGATGACCTGGTCGAACAGCATGAGGTCGACGTCGCGGAAGTCGCGGTCGGCCAGCTGGTTGGCGCGCAGGCGCCCCTCGGCGTACTTGATATAGTCGTAAGAGAAGTACCCCACCAGCCCGCCAGCCAAAGGCGGCATGCCGGGCACCTTGGGGCTTGCGAACCGCGCGAGCACCTCGCGGATTGCCTCGCCCGGGTGCTCGACGGTGCGCTCGGTCACCTGCTGCGGGGCCCCTTCGGCGCCCTCCGTTATGCGCAGCAGGCCGTTCGTGCAGGTAAGCTCCAGGGTCGGATTGCATCCCAAGAACGTATAGCGACCCCAGCTGCGGCCTTCCTCGACGCTTTCCAGCAAAAAGCAGTGGCAGCTCGCCGAGCGCAGCGTGCGCATGACCTCGACGGGCGTGAACCGGTCCGCGAGCAGCTCTTGGCACACGGGCACGCGCTTGTACGCGCCGACTTCGGCATATGCGCGAACCTCGTCGATGGACGGGAACATGTGCGGCACCTCCTCAAACCTCGGCCGGCCTCATCGGCCGGGCCGGTCGGGGCATGAAAAAAGCCCGTCCCGGCAAACGAATGTCTGCCAAGGACGAGCTTGCAAAACCCGCGGTGCCACCTTGCTTCCCGACTTGCGCCGGGCCCTTTGCGAAGCGCCTTCACGCTTCCGGCAACTCACGTATGCCCTCACGTCGCGAATACTGGGCAGGAACCCTGCCGTTCACCGCGCCCTCAGCGGCCCATTTGGCAACCTGCGTTCGGTCCGGATCGCAGCACCCCGGACTCTCTGTGCGTGCACAGTTGCTTTGACTTCCGCCTCAACGGTTTGTCGAAACTG
>CAVBAM010000262.1:0-2908 GCA_963593315.1 Candidatus Methanomethylophilaceae archaeon
GGAATGCTGCTTGTTGCCACCGGCGCGCTCGAGCAGGCGCATGCGGCGCTTATCGACGTTGCCGACGAGTTGCCGCTCCTGGCCGCGTAGGCGGGTGCGTCATGGAAGCGAATGATGCGGCTCGCGCTGACCGGGCTGATCGGGCGCCCGCGCCTGTCGGCCAGACCCGGCGCGGCTTCGTGTTCGGGTGCGCCGCGGTGGCGGCGGGTGCGGCGTGCGGCGCGATTGCCAGGCCTTTTGCAGCGTCATGTGACGTGCTGCGCCCGCCTGGTGCGCATGACGAGTCCGCGTTCGTAGCCGCATGCATCCGCTGCGAACGCTGTATCAGCATCTGTCCAACCGATGTGCTCTACCCGCTCGGCATCGAGCAGGGCGTGCTTGCGGTTCGAACCCCTGCCATTTCCTTTGTGGCAGGGTCATGCACGTTCTGCGATAAGTGTCGCGAAGTGTGCCCGACCGAGGCTATCGGGCCGGTGGACCCGTTGTGCCCGGAGGCGGGCCGCATCGGCGGTGCGGAGGTGCTGAGCGACCGCTGCGTGGCGTTCATCGAGCCGGGGGCGTGCGGCATCTGCGTCGATGCGTGCCCGTATGGAGCGCTGTCGTTCGATGCGGAGCGCAGGCCTGTCGTCGACAATGCCGACTGCAACGGCTGTGGCGAGTGCGTGCGCATCTGCCCGGCCAATGTCAATACGTCGTTTTCCGGCGGGGAGCTGCGCGGTATCCGCGTTGCGACAGCGCAGCAGCTTGCGAAAGGGGGCGAGGCGTGATGGGCAGGGAGAAAGAGCGGCATTCCGTGCTGTCAAAAGCCGGCAACGGGCGAGTGGCGGCAAGGCGCATGGCGACGGCGCGCAAAATCACCTTGGGCGCGGTGTTCGTCGCCGTCATCGCCTCGCTTGCCTTCGACTGCGGCATTGGCACGCCCTCATCGTTCGGCGTCGGGCAATTCAACCTGCTTTGCCCGCTTGGCGGCCTGGAGGCGATGGTTGCCAGCAAGTCGTTCATTCCCGTTGCGGCCATCTCGGCCGGCGTGCTGCTCGTTTTCGCGCTTATCTTCGGGCGCGCGTGGTGCGCATGGGGCTGTCCGGTACATTCGATCAGGCGTTTTTTCAAGCGTGAGCCGAAAGCGGAGAGTGCCTGCATGAGCAGCTGCGCCGGCGTTGCCGTCGCCTTCGACGTACGGGCGAGTCTGCGCTACATCGCGCGCGACAGGCGTACTTGGGTATTCGTTGCGGTTCTTATCGCGGCGCTCGTCGCGGGCTTTCCGCTGTTCTGTCTCGTGTGCCCGATCGGGCTGACGTTCGGCACGGTGGGGTCGCTATGGCACCTCATCGTCGATAAGCAGATGACCGCATCGGTGCTCGTGTTTCCGGCGGCGCTCGCCGTCGAAGTGGTGCTGTTCCGGAAGTGGTGTTTGAACGTGTGCCCGGTTGCCGGCTTGCTCGGCATTTTCGGCCAGTTCGCGCGGCGTGCGCGTCCGGTGGTGGACACGCAAACCTGCCTGCGTTGCGCTGGCGGCGCGTGCGAGGCATGTACTGCGGCCTGCCCGGAACAGATTGATCTGCACGCGCCCGACGCATCGCTGCAGCTGGGGGCATGCATGCGCTGCGGCGAATGCATGAAAAGCTGCCCAACCGATTCGATCCGCATTCATCTTTGATCGAGGACGCCCGGCGCCCCGGAGGCACGTCAAAGGGGGTTTCCGGTCACCGTGCTGTGCTACCATGATCTCGGCGTTGTCGTTGAGCGCCGCCTTTCGGGGGAAGGCGGCTGAGGGGGAGTTATGGGGGATATTCGCGCAAACGGGGAAACTGATGCGCCGCGCCGGCTGGCGTCGGGAGCTCGTTCGGAATCGGGTATGACTCCGCTTGCCGAGCAGTGGCCTTACCTGCGCTTCCTCGGTTTCGGTGCCTGGTGGGCCTGGATTTGGCTATGTTACAACTCCACCGAGCTCATGCAGCTGTTTCCCGCCGAAGCGCAAACGGCTTCGGTGCTGGAGATGTACTTGCTCTCGACGCTTTCGATCGCGGCATCCGTGTTCGCCTTCGCGGCCCTATGGCGTCGCAGCACGCGCCTTATCGACGATAAGCGTTTCGTCATCGCCGGAGGGGCGCTCGCGTCGCTCTGCACGGTTCTTCTGGGATTCTCCGCCGTCATGGGCGGCGGGCCGTACTTCATCGTCGCGTCGTGTTTGACCGGTGTTGGGACTTCGGTTCTCTGCCTGCGCGCCGGGCGCATCTACGGCTCCATCTCGCTTGGCGATTCCCTCACCGCCGGGGGTATCTCGCTTCTGTTTGCGGCGTTTCTTTACTTCGCGGGTATCGGCGTGCCCGAGCAGGCGCGTCTGTTTTTCATCGGGGCGCTGCCGCTTATCTCGGCGCTTTTGCTCACCATGAACGTCCCCGACCCCTTCGATGTCGGGCTTGCGCCGACAGGGGAAAGCGAGAAAGGACGCTCGACAGCGCGTCGCATGTATCGCAAGCTCGTTGCGGCCTCCGCGCTCGTCGCCTTCACCGCCGGCGTGGGCAAGGGCGTATCGTCCATGTTCGGCAATGGCGGCGTGTTCGCGCACAACGGCTCGGTCACCGTGGCTCTCGTCGGTTTGCTCGGCATCGCGGTCGTCGTTATCGTGAACAGGGGAGACGCCGTTCGCGGTGCGCGCCAGGTGTATTCCCTGCTCATCGTGATGGGCATTGCCATGATGCTCGCGACGTGCTTTGGGTTCGACATCGCCTATCTTTCCATCGGCAAGGAATGCCTGTGGATGGTCTTCTCGTGCTTCATGGCCTACTTGGCGTTTCGCTTCGACCTCTCGCCGGTGCGTGTGTTCGGCATCGGGCAGGGGGCGTACTTCGTCGGCTCCGCGGCGGGGTGGCTCGTCGGTGGGGCGTTGCAGCCGTATTACCAGGAC
>CAVBAM010000263.1:0-2894 GCA_963593315.1 Candidatus Methanomethylophilaceae archaeon
GTCGAGGCCGAAGGACAGCGCGCGCCGCGTCGCCGAGGCGAACTGCCCGCGTCGGCGCGCCTGCCGGGCGACCACGCGCGGGTCGGGCAGCGCGCGCATCACCGGCCCGCAGGCCCAGAAGCCCACCATGGCGCCTAGGGTGTTCGTCATCAAGTCGTCCACGTCGAACAAGCGGTACGGGTGCTCGTAGATTCCCCAGATGCCGGTGAGCTGCGTGGTTTCGAACGACAGCGACACCAAAAACCCGATGATGAGCGTCTGCCACCACGTTCTGCGGAAATAGTAGCGAAGGTAGGCGCCGAGCGGCACGAGCAGAAGCACGTTGAACAGCGCCTCGTAGATGAACGGGTCCAGGATGACGCTTGCCCAGGTGGACGGATCGGTCACGCTCGCCGTCGTTTCGGCGAGGAAGCTGCGGATGAACGCGAAGGGGACAAGCTGCGGCGCGGTCGCGTAGTTCACGATAGCGCTTCGGTCGGGCGGCAGGGGCAGGAGCACCAGGAAGTAAGCGCACATGAGATAGAACACGAACGAATACACCGCAAGCGCATGCGAGAACGGCACGCTTCCCAGCTTGCGGTATTTCCGCACCATGAACGGCACGGTGATGATGAGCGCTATCAGGGGAAACAGCGCCACCGCGGTGGTGATGGGCACGGAGAACTTGCTCATGGGCTACTCCTTGGACGGCTTCGTGCCGCGGGCGCGGGTGCCGGCGTCGGCGGTGCCGCCATCGCCTGTGTTTCCTGCGCCCTCTCCGGCAGCTTCCGCTGCCTGCTCAAAGGCAAGCAGCGCGCCTCGTATGCGCGCGGGTTTTCCCTCTCCCCAGGGCTGGCCGCCTGCCCGCACCAGGCGATGCGCGGGAACGACGATGGCAAGCGGGTTGGCGCGCACGGCCGCGCCCACGGCCCGATGCGCCCCGGCGTGCCCGATCATCTCCGCCAGGCGTGCGGCTGTGACGGTCTTTCCATAAGGGACCTGCGCCAATGCCGTCCAAACTTGGTTTTGGAACGCGCTTCCGCAGGTTGCGAAGGCGAACGTGAAGGCGCGTCGCCGCCTGGCGAGGTATTCCTGCAGCTGCGTCGCCGCTTGATTGGTGGCCGCGTTGGGTTCGTGGGCGCCGGCTAGGGCGGCCTGTCCCAGCACGATGCGCGTCACGTCCGCGCCGCGCGCCTCGATGGTGATCGGTCCTGCGGGGGTATAGTAGGAATAGTGCACCGGTGCGGTCATGTTTGCTAGCCCCCTTCGGTCGTGTAAGAGCAGTATATATGTTCCGGGTCTTTCGCGGCGGGGTATCGAGGCAACTTACATGCGTTAGAATACCTGCGTGAAATAAGATTCCTATAAGGAAGGGGGCCGACGTGTTTCAGCCGGTGAAAATCGCTCCGTCCATTCTGTCGGCGGACTTCATGAACCTGGCGCACGACATCCGCGTCATCGAAGAGGGCGGGGCGGGCTATGTGCACGTCGACGTCATGGACGGGCATTTCGTGCCGAACCTCACCATGGGCGTTCCGGTGGTCAAGCAACTGAAGAAGATCACGAAGCTGCCGCTCGACGTGCATCTGATGATCAGCAACCCGCTCGACCAGCTTCCGTGGTTTTTGGAAGCCGGCGCCGACATCGTCACGGTGCATGCCGAGGCGGCGCCGGGCTACCAGCTCGAGCGCGCCGTCGAGCTCATCCATGCCGCCGGGGCCAAGGCCGCGGCGTCGGTTAAGCCGCGCACGCCGGTCGAGGTGCTCTCGCCGGTCATGGCCGACCTGGACATGGTGCTGGTGATGAGCGTCGAGCCGGGGTTCTCGGGCCAGAGCTTCATCGAGGGGTCCGACCACAAGGTCGCGCGCGTGGTGGAACTTGCCCGCGCGGTGGGCGCAAACCCGCTTATCGAGGTTGACGGCGGCATCGGGGTGGCCACGGCGCCTTTGGTGGCCGCCGCAGGCGCCGATGTTCTCGTGTGCGGCAACGCGGTATGCGGTGCCGCCGATCCGGCCGCCGCAATCGCCGAGGTGACGCGCGCGGCCGAGGATGCGCGCGCCGCAGCGCTCACCGGGCGCGGGGAGGCGTAGCGTCCATGGTGGCGAAAGTTCCCTCCGACTACATTTACCTCGACTACGCCGCCACGGCTCCGTTGTGCGAGGAAGCCGCGCAGGCGATGGCGCCGTACCAGGTGAGCGGGCGCGCAAACCTTATGGTGGGGGCGAACGCGAACAGCCTGCATCTGCCGGGCCGCGCCGCCTTCGCCGCGCTCGAGGCCGCGCGCAAGCAGGTGGCCGGGGCGCTTGGGACCTCTCGTCCCGACGAGATCGTCTTTACCAGTGGCGCCACCGAGGCCGACAACGCCGCGCTTTTGGGCTTGTCGAGCGCCGCGGTGGCGGCGCGCCGGCGCGCGGGGTCGGGCGAGTTCACCCCGCACGTCATCGTGTCGGCTATCGAACACGATGCCGTACTCGCGCCTGCGGCCCGCTTGGCGTCGCAGGGTTGGCGCGTGACGCGTCTTGCGCCGGATGCGGGCGGCTTCATCACGCCCGAAGCGCTCGCCGAGGCCTGCGACTCCGACACAGTCCTCGTCAGCGTCATGGCGGCGAATTCCGAAGTGGGAAGCGTCCAGGACGTGGCCGCGCTTGCAAAGGTCGCCCACGACGCGGGCGCGCTGTTCCACACCGACGCCACGCAGGCGCTTGGTAAGGTCGAGGTGGACCTGCGCAAATGGGATTGCGACGCGGCATCGTTCTCCGGTCATAAAATCGGTGCGGCGAAGGGGGTCGGCGCGCTGTATGTGCGCTCGCGCACGCCCTTCGATGCCTTTATGTTGGGCGGTGGGCAGGAAGCGGGGCGGCGCAGCGGCACGCAGAACGTTGCCGGCGCCGTCGGCTTCGCGGCCGCGCTCGAGG
>CAVBAM010000264.1:0-2892 GCA_963593315.1 Candidatus Methanomethylophilaceae archaeon
CCTTACAAGCACAAGGTCACAGGTTCAAATCCTGTACCGGCCACCATGAAATGCATGAAGGCCGGCGACACTGTCACCGGCCTTCTTCATTGCCTCATCTTCTGGCCAATCACCGAAAGTGGCATTATCGAGCCGCTTTCCGTGCCCGCTTGCCGCCAACCGTGCTAACGCACAGCTGCCTGGAGCATCTCCCGCGCATGGGCCAGCGAGGCCGCCGTGGCATCACCCGACAGCATGCGGGCGATTTCAGCTGGACGCGACGCCTCATCGAGCAAACTCAACTTCGTTTCCGGCCTGCCGTCCTCGCCCGTCGTTTTGCCGACCACGTAATGCGTCTCGCCGCGAACGGCCACCTGCGCCAAATGCGTCACGACGATAACCTGATGCGTCCGGGCCAGATCGGCGAGCACTTCGGCCAAGGCGTTGGCAACCGATCCGCCGACGCCGGCGTCCACCTCGTCGAACACCAGCGTATCAACCCTATCTGCCTGCCCGAGCACGACCTTCATCGCCAACATCACGCGGCTCACCTCGCCGCCGGAAGCGATGCGCGCAAGCGGGCGGGACTGCGTGCCCACGCCGGGGCGGAACAGAAATTCAACGGCCGACGGGCCGGCAAGCGTCCACGAGGCGCGCGGCAGCAGTTCGACCGAGCACGAAAGCGCCGCGCCGGACATTTCCAGACGTGTCATCTGCTTGCTCACCGCTTCCGCGAAACGGGGAGCGGCCAATGCACGTACCTCATGCAAATCCTCTGCCGCCGAAGAGAGGCGACCCTCGGCCATCTCGAGACGCTCGACGGCCTCTTTCTCACGCTGATCGGCCTCGTCTATCAAAGACACCAAATCCGCCGCCGCCTCGCGGGCCTTGAAAACGTCCTCCATGCGCGGGCCATACGCGCGCAGCAGGCCCTGTAGCGCCGACATGCGCTCCTGCGCCGCTTCCAATTCCTCTGGGTCGAACTCGACCCCATCGCGATAGTCACACGTCGAACGCGAGACGTCCTCCAGCACATACCCGACTTCGCGCAGCGATTCGGCAAGGGAGGCAAGCTCCTCGTCGAATCGCCCACCGTCGACGAGGGCCGAGATGGCCTCGTTGAGCCTGTCGAGCGCCCCCTCTTCGCCCCCGAGCGCCGACCAGGCGCGATTCGCCGCCACGGCAAGCGCCTCGGCATGTTCGGCACGGGCGAGATTCGCGGACAGCTCCTCGTATTCGCCCTCACGCGGCGAAACCTCATCGATGCGCTTCAGAGCAAAGCGCGCGTCGTCGAGCTTCGCCGAGGAAGCCGCGCCAGCCTCGCGCACGCGCCTCAAGTCCTCCTCCGCACGCTTCACCGCGCGAAGGGCCTCGCGATATGCGACGAGAGGGGCGGAAACCTCGTCGGCAACCCACGCGTCGAGCATGGAAACATGGGTTGCCGGCTTCAACAGCTGCTGCTGGTCGTGCTGCCCGCACAAGTCAACCGTGGGGGCTATGCGCTCGGCAAGCTGGCGTACGCTGGCCATGCGCCCGTCGATCTGCGCACGCGACCTTCCGTCGGACGTGACGCGCCGCGTGACTACCACTTCGCCATCCGCATCGTCCACCGACGTGACGGCCCCCGCACCGCAGCCCGCGCCCGCTTCGTCGCCTTCCGCATCCGCGCCACCCTGCGCGCATACTCCCAAGATGCGGCCGGAAACCTCGAGGGCATCCTCCCCATCGCGCACGTCCGTCTTATCCGCTCGCCCACCCATCAGCAACTTCAGGGCGCTCAGCAACGCGGTCTTGCCGGCGCCCGTTTCCCCCGTGAGGACCGTTAGCCCCGCAGAGGGAACCAAAGACGCCTGCCTGATAAGCGCAAGATTGCGGACCTGTATTTCGTCGATCATCGCGTCTCCCTCCGTTTGCCGAGCGACCCGCTCGCGAGCCTGTGCAAAGACGCCCTTCCCCGCCGTTGCACAAACTTGCAACACGTACAATTGTTCTTATTTCCAGTATACCAGCTTTCAAACGCGAAACCCACGCCCATCTTCGCGCAAAACAAAAAACGCTCCCTGGATTCCCTTTACGGAAATCCAGGGAGCGCCTATCTTGTGCGAAGGCCTGCTACTCGAGCGACCCGTCGAGCATATCGGCCAGCGTCACGCCATCCATGTAGGCGCAGATGGCATTTCCCATGCCGCGCCAAAACGCCAAGGCCTCCGGGCCTTCCTCGACCGCCTTGCCCTTGCCACCGGCGGAAACCACCGGCATGCAATCGCCTTCGGTTGCCCGCAGCACGTCTCCGATGACGATGTCCTTCGGCTCCATGGCCAGATAGTAACCGCCGCTCACGCCGCGAATACTCTTGAGTATGCCGGCACGCACGAGCGCGCCCCCGAGCTGCTCCAGGTACTTCACGGAAAGATTCAGGCGCTCAGCCGCCTGGCGCATGGTCACCAATACGCCGGCGTCCCCTTGCTTGGCGATATCCACCATCAAACGCAGGGCATACCGCCCGCGAGTCGAAACCATCATCTAGCAGCCACCCTTGTCCCGTCAATGCGTCTGCAAGGCTGGCCCCCAAATGCCTTCAGAGCTTCCCCTTTTGCCGAACATGCGAAAATAAGAGCAAGACGTTTCCTTTAATCTTCGCTCTTTGCTTATAGATTATAAAACCTATCCACTAAAAAATATGCCGTAACGGAACCGTTACGCGCACCAAGGCGGCAAAATGCCCCGAAACGCTTGTGAGCGGCGTCTGGAAAGCCTGCAGGATTACCACGAATCCGCTTCGTGACGCTCGCACGCTTTGCTAGGATTTTCCTCATGAACAACACCTCAGGAAATCGAAGGGGGCGCGCTGCGGGCCGGTCGACCCCCGCGCGAAACAATGCCCGACGCACGTACCCCGCAAAGAAACCCTCC
>CAVBAM010000265.1:0-2888 GCA_963593315.1 Candidatus Methanomethylophilaceae archaeon
GTTCAAGGCGTTCAGTTTCAAGCAGCACTTGTTCAGGGGTGCCCTCCATCACGGCGCGCCCGCGCTCCATCACCACCACGCGATCGGCCTGGGCGGCTTCCTCCATGAAGTGGGTGATCATGACGATGGTCATCCCGCGTTCGTGCAGCTCGCGCACCACGCGCATAAGTCCCGCGCGCCCGCGCGGGTCGAGCATCGCCGAAGCCTCGTCGAGTACGAGCACCTGCGGTTCCATCGCCAGCACGCCCGCGATGGCGACGCGCTGCTTCTGCCCGCCGGAAAGCGCGTGGGTCTCGTGCCGCTCGAAGCCGGCGAGCCCCACGTCCTCAAGCGCTTCCGTGACGCGTCGGCGCAGTTCAGCGGGTTTGAGGCCGAGGTTCTCGGGACCGAAGGCGACGTCGTCCTCCACCAGCGACGCGACCAGCTGGTCATCGGGGTTCTGGAACACCATGCCGCAGGTTTTGCGCACCAGGTAGACGTTCGCGTCGTCGGCCGTGTCCATCCCGTCCACGACGACGCTTCCCTCATCGGGGACGAGCAGGGCGTTCAGGTGCTTCGCCAACGTCGATTTCCCCGATCCGTTGCCGCCGAGGATGCAGAGGAACTCGCCGCGCGCAACGTGGGTGCTCACCCCGTCAAGCGCGAAATCCGCACCGTCGTAGGTGAAACGGACGTTGGAAATATCGATCATGGTAAAACCTGGCCCTTCGTTGGAAATTGAACGGATGCGCGTACGCTAGCGGCCGCGCACCTGGTCCTTCTTCGGGGTGATGAGGTTCGAGATGGCCTTGTAGACGATAAGCGTCAGCACCGAGTTCAGAATAGTCTTGATTAAATTGAACGGAACCACGGCGGGGAGGATCAATGGCATGATGGCGTCGGCCGAGCCGTACCAGAACCACACGCCCAAGGTGAGGTTGGTCGCCACGGCGCCGACGGTCGCTATGACGCAGCCGGTGGCCAGGCCGGCGATGGCGCCGGCGAACGTGTGCTTCTTCGCGTAAATGGCCGCGGCGGGCACCACGAAGAACAGCGTGGCGCAGATGTTCATGAGGCTGCCCACCCATTCGTTGAGGATGAGGCCGTGGATGACGGCCGCCACGGCGCCCACGGCGAAGCCGGCACCCGGGCCGAACGCAAAGCCGCACACCATCGCGGGCATCAGCGATGGGTCGTAGGTCAGAAACGGCGCAGCGGGCAGGATGGGAATCTGGATGAAGCTGAACAGCGCGGCGATGGCGCACATGAGCGCCATGGTGACCAGCTGGCGGGTTGACCAGCGGTTGGTGTTCTTGAGGGGGGTGGATGCGGGTGTTGCGGATGCCATGGGTGAAACCTCTTTTCCGCGAAGCGCCTTCTTCCAGGTTTGCCCTTCGCTTCGCAAAAAAGGAACAAGCCCGTACGAATTCCTTCCATACGGGCTTGTTGTTCGCAAAGGGGGCGGCCGCTAAGGCGCCGTTTTCGCGAACTCTGCCTCTTCCATCCGGACTTTAACCGTTGGTCCCGGATTTGCACCGGGTCAGCCTTGCGTGCGCGGACTTGCCGCTGCCGCACAGGGTCGCGGACTTCCTTTTCGCCGGCGCGACTTTTCGGCCGCTTCGACGTTTTCGGTTACCGCCAGTGAGGGTTTCCACCTCGCCCTGAAACAGAATTCATCGATACGCAGTGTAGTCGTTGCCACACATTCCCGCAACCGTGTAAATGGTAGATACAGCATGCGGTAACGCGGCGCTTCGATTCGCCGTTTCTATGGATGCGGGGGGCGGAGGCGTTACGCCTTCTTGCGCAGAAAGACGCTCTTCTCTTCCAGCTCGTGGATTTCGACGCGGTATTCCTCCTCGATGTTGCCGTCGTAGACGTAGTGCTTGGTTTCCTTGCCCACCATGCCGGCGCATAGGAATACCATCAGGATGTTCGGCAGCGCCATGAGCGCATTGGCGATATCGGTGGCGGTCCAGGCGACGTCGCCGACGCCCACGCCGCCCAAGAAGCCCATGCAGATGTAGAAGCCCAGGTAGACCGGCACCCAGCGGCGGCCGAACAGGTACAGCGTCACGCGTTCGCCGTAGTAGCTCCAGCCGATGATGGTGGAGTACGCGAAGCACAGGATGCCCAGCATCAGCACGGGGGTGCCGATATGGGGGATGGTGGCGAACACGGCGTTGGCCAGCGTGGCGCCGTTGGTGACGCCCGCGTCGTCGATGAGCGTGGGGTTGGCGCACAGCGAGGAGACGATGACGAGCGCCGACACCAGGCAGATGACCACGGTGCACCAGAACGGCCCGGTCATGGCCACGAGCGCCTGGCGCGCGGGATTCTTCGACTCGGCGGCGGCGCTGATGAGCGGCGCGGTGCCCAGGCCCGCCTCGTTGGAGAACAGGCCGCGTGCGCAGCCGAACTGCAGCGCCACCATGATGCCGCTGCCGACCGCGCCGCCGAACGCGGCCTTCGGCGTGAAGGCGCATTCGAAGATGAGTCGGAACGACTCGCCCAGGTAGCCCGCGTTGCAGATGAGGATGTAGATGCAGCCGAGGATGTAGGCGCCGCCCATGATGGGGACGAGCTTCTCGCAGATATTGGAGATGGTGCCCAGGCCGCCGATGATGATGAGCAGGGCCGACCCGCATACGATGGCCGACACGATCCAGGGCTCGACGCCGAAATTCGCCTGGGCGACCGAGGTGATGGCGCTCGTCTGCACGGCCGAGCCGATTCCGAAGATGGTGAAGCAGGCCATGATGGCGAACCAGATGGCGGCGAGCTTGGCCCACCACGGCACGGTGCCGTCGGCGCGCTTGTAGCGCTGTTCCCACACGTGCATGGCGCCGCCCATCATGTGTCCCTGGCGGTCCTTCACGCGGTACTTCATCGCGGCGTAGACTTCGGTG
>CAVBAM010000266.1:0-2886 GCA_963593315.1 Candidatus Methanomethylophilaceae archaeon
TGATGGCCTTGAACGCCTCGGTCTGCGCCTTGATGCCGCGCTCGGCCGCCAGGCGCTCGATGGAGGTCGCGCCGAAGAAGCCGTCGATGCCCGGCACGTGCTCGATGACGTAGGCGGCATCCTTGGGCTCGGCGATCGGGCCGCCATGGCAGATGACCATGACCTCGGGGTTCACCTTGCGCACGGCCTCCACGATGCCGGAGATGACCTCGACGCAGTCGTCGAGCGTGCGTGCGGTCTCGGCACCGATCGTGCCGCCGGTGGTCAGGCCCATGTGCGCGACGATGATGTCCGCGCCCGCCTTCGTCATATCCACGGCCTGCTTTTCGTCGAACACGTACGGGCAGGTCAGCATGTCGAGTTCATGCGCCTTGCGGATCATCTCGACCTCGAGGTCGTAGCCCATGCCGGTTTCCTCGAGGTTCTGGCGGAACACGCCGTCGATGAGGCCGACGGTGGGGAAGTTCTGCACGCCGTTGAAGCCCTGCTCCTTCAGCTGCGCCAGGTACTTTTCCATCACGCGGAACGGGTCGGTGCCGCACACGCCGGCGAGCACCGGGGTGTGCTTGACGACGGGCAGCACCTCAGCGCCCATCTCGACGACGATCTGGTTCGCGTCGCCGTAGGACAGCAGGCCGGCGAGCGAGCCGCGCCCGGCCATGCGGAAGCGCCCGGAATTGTAGATGACGAAGATGTCGGCCCCGCCGGCCTCGGAGGACTTGGCGGTGATGCCGGTGCCGGCGCCAACGCCGAGCAAGATCTCGCCTTCCGCGCGCTTTGCCTTGAAGCCGGCCAGAATCTCTTCGCGGGTCTTGTAAAGCATGCTCTTTCCTTTCTATCGCGGGGCGCCTTTTGCGTCCCGGTTGCAAACGGTTTTGAGGCACGGCAGTGCGCCGTGCCGTGCCCGGTCGGGTGCTATTGCTCCATGAGCGCGATGAGTTCGCGCACGGCCGCCTCGGCGAAGGCGTCGTCGTTGATATGCAGGTCGAGCTCCTTGAGCGTTGCCCGGTCTTCGTCGATGTTGCTGCGAATGGCGTCGAAAAGCGCCGCGTCCTCATCGGGGCCGTAGAACGGCTGGTCCGGCGCATCGATCATTGAAACGCCGCGGAGCGGCAACAGGACGGTGCACGGGCCGGTTGATCGGCTGACCTTTTCGGCGAGTTTTTCCCCGAGTGCACGGTTTTCCTCGACGGTGGTGCGCATGAGCGTGACCGTGGGATTGTGCTTGTAGAGGTTGCGCTGCGCGTGCTGCGCGGGAACGGTGTCGTAGGGCCCGAAGTTCACCATGTCCAGGGCACCGACCGAAACCACCGCCGGAGTGCCGGTGAGCGCCGCGGCGTCGTTGCGATCGGGTCCGGCCGCGAGCACGCCGCCAAACAGTTCGTCGCACCATTCGGTGGTCGTCAGGTCGAGCACGCCCTTGATGAAGCCGCCGCGCACGAGCGACTCCATGCATTTGCCGCCCGTCCCGGTCGCGTGGAAGACGAGCGTCTCGTAGCCGGCGTCTTCGAGCAGCTGCTGGGCTTTCGTAACGCAGGGCGTGGTCACGCCGAACATGGTGCAGGCCACCAGCGGACGCGCCGATTCGATTTCGGGCGCTTCGTGGACGAGCATGCCGACCATGGCATGAATGGCGTTGTTATATATAGTTGCGGAAAAGGAATTGATGCCCGAAACATCCACGATCGAGGGGAACATGTTGATGTCGCTCGCTCCCACATAGGGGGAGGTGTCCCCCGAAGCCATGGTCGAGACCATGATTTTCGGAACGCCGATGGGCAGCTGCTGCATGCCGGCGGTGGCGATGGACGTGCCGCCCGAGCCGCCCATCGAGAACACGCCCTGGAAGCGCCCGTTGTTATAAAGCGCCGGGAGCAGCTGCTTGATGCCGTCGGTCATGGTTTGCGTGGCCAGCGCGCGGTCCCGCTTCTCGACGATGGTCGAAAGCTCGATGTCGATCGCTTTCGTGACCTCGGCGTTTGTGATGTCGGGCGCATAGGTTGGATCGAACACGCCGCAATGGATGGTCAGCGTGTTCACGCCAAGATCTTCAAATCGCTGCTTGACGTACCTGAATTCATCGCCTTTGGTGTCGAACGTGCCGACGATGGCGACGGTGGGGGTCTTGCTCACGAAACTCTCCTTTCGCAAAGGTGCCGTAAAACGCAGACAAAAGTATTGTAACGAATTAGGGATTAGGTGGTGAAGGCGTCGTGGGCTGTTTGCTAGTAAAAGGCTTGCGGGTTGGTTGCCAAGGTGGGTGCAACGCTGTCAGGCTAACCGCATCGCGGGCGAGGGGCTGCAGAATTGAATGATGGGAAGGACCCGTATCGGGTCGCCCTCCCGTTTTTCAAGGCGCGGTTGATTTGCCTGGCCGATCCGGCACCTTTCTGCACCCGGCGTGCTACACTCTCGCGCAAAGGGAGAGGGAGGAAGCCATGGATATGCGAGAGGATGCCGCCCGCGAGGCTCGCGAGGCTCGTGCCGCTGCGGGCGAATCGAAGCGCCGGTTCGCCGATGCGCTGGCGCAGCTGATGGAGGTCAAGCCGCTCGACCAGGTACGCGTTTCGGAAATTGCGGCCGCGGCGGGCGTGAGCAAGCAGACGTTCTACCACCATTTCGCCGATAAGTACGACCTGATGGAATTCTGCTTCCGCGATATGTTCGCCGGGCCGCTGGGCCATTTGGGAGCGGCCTATCCGTTCGAGACGGCCTACCTTGAGTTTTTGGCCCTGTGCCATGAGCGCAAGACGTTTTTGCGCAACGGGTTCTACTCGCAGGACGTGAACAGCCTCTACCGCGTGCTTCATCATGTGCTGCGCGACGCTTACGGGCGCCGGTTGCGGGCCATGGGCGCGATCGACGAGGAAGACCTCGGGTTCTGCC
>CAVBAM010000267.1:0-2878 GCA_963593315.1 Candidatus Methanomethylophilaceae archaeon
GGCGCCCGGGCGCGCCTTGGGCGTTTCCACAGCACCGGCACGGCGGCGTTGCCGGGGCATTTCCGGGCGTCTTGAAACCCGGTGAATCCGGGTTTTGGGCTTGACGGCCAAGGCTTTGGGCTCGCGTCGAACCGAGCCCGGAAAACCTGCCATCCGGATAGTTGATGAGGGTTTTCCCGCATCTTGGCGCCGCATGGCCTAAACGGCGTTCGCGACATTGCGGGGCGCGGGCGACGCATCATACCCTGCGAATATGACCGTTTACCCCAAATTACCGAAAACGGGAAATTGTTCGGGGGGGGGGCATTCAATGTTCGTGTATACTCCAGGACAGTGAACATTCTCGATACAGCAGGAAGGTGCAGGGAGTGTCATGGGCGGGATTCATCTACTCATTCTAGAGGACGACCCGGAGTACCAGAAGGTGCTTCGCGACATGGTGGCGACCTACCCCGGTTCCACCGGCATCATCATTGACGTCATCTCGAGCGTGTCCACGCTCGACGCGCTTGTTGCTTCCGGCGAGCGCATCGACGTCTTCATGACCGACATCAACTTGGGCCAAGACAAGCCGAGCGGCATCGAAGTGGTGCGCCGCTACTTCGCGTCTTCCGCAAAAACCCAGGTCATCTATATTTCCGGGTATGTCGAGTACTGCACGCCCGTCTACCAGACCGAGCACACCTATTTCCTGCTCAAGCCCGTCAAGCAGTCCGATTTGAACGCTGCGCTCGACAAGGCGGTCGCAAACCTGCGCGGCTCGGTGTGTGCGCCGGTGGCCCTGCAGCATGGCGGCACCGTCACCATGGTCGACCCGGCGGACATCGAATACATCGAAAGCGACCGCCGCAAGGTACGCGTTTTCACCGCGTCGGGCCGTGTGCTTGAAACCTATTCCACCCTTGGCGATATGCTGGCCATGCTGCCGAACAGCTTCGTGCAGTGCCACAAAAGCTACCTGGTGAACATGGCCGAGATCTCGGAGCTGCGCTCCGACAAGGCGCTCTTGCGCTCCGGGGCCGAGGTTCCCGTCAGCCAGCGCCAGCGCCGCGTCGTCCGCGACGCCTTCTTCAACTTCATCGGATACGGCGAATAAGTTTCTCGCATGTCTTTCCAAACGTGCAACCTCGTGCTGCTTGCGCTTGTCGCGGTGTGCTTTACCGTGTCCACCGCGATGCTGATGCGCCGCTTCGGCGGCCGCCGGCGCACGCAGCGTCTTGCCCAGCTGCTCTTCCCGGCAAGCCAATTCGCGGTGGTTGCGCTGCTTCTGGTCTGCTGCATGGTTTACGAGTTACCGTTGTACGAATCGGCTATCTTCGCCTGCCTCGGCTCCGCCTGTCTTCCCATCGATGCGCGCCTGTTTCGGGCGCTCGACCGGTCTTTCGACGTGGAGGCTGAGGAGCTGCGTGCGCGCATGCTCGCCGAGCAGCTTGAGGTGCAGCAGGCGTGTCAGCGTCATGCGCAGGCAGAGGCGGTCGAAGCCGCCCATGTGCGCCGTTCGATGATCGAGCAGCTTCGCGCTGCCGACGCGCAGCTTGACGAGCACAGCGCCGCCGGTGCTGCGCGCGAGATGGAGCGGGCGGTGAAAATCGCGGGCACGCGGGCGCTGCGCCTGTGCCAAAACCACGCGGTTGACGCGCTTTTGCAGGTGAAGTCCCATGCGGCCCGCGAAGCCGGCATCGACTTCTTCGTTGTCGCCGACGTACCCGTGGATCTGGACCTTCCCGAGGTGGAGGTGTGCGGCGTGCTGGCGAACCTCATCGACAACGCGATGAACGCCACGCGCGCCCTTGACGAGGGGCAACGTCTGGTTAAGGTTTCCGCACGCGTGCGGGCCAATTTCCTGGTCGTGACCGTTGGCAACAGCTGCGTTGCTCCTGAGGGAGGCAAGGGTGCGCCCGGCCGCGCCGATGCGCCCGCAGGCGCTTCCCGACCCGCCTCGGCATCTTGGACGCAGGCGGCTTTACGGCCGTCGCTTTCCGTCGAGCACGGCTGGGGGCAGGGCATCGTGAAATCCATCGCCGAGCGCCACGACGGCACGTTCGACGTGTCCTTCGACGACGAGGGGCTCTACGTTGCGAGCGTCGTCATGGCGATAGACGGGAAGGGCGCGCGATGACGGGGCAGTATCCTATACTGGAAGGGCTTTTGGTCGGCCTGTTCATGAACGCCATGTTCTTCGGCTCGGAGCTTATCTTCGCATGGCTCATGACGAGGCTGCTGAAGGTGCCGAACAAGGCGCTGTACTGGTTGGCTACCCTTGCCTTGATGATTGCGACGCCGTTTGTCCGTTCCGTCGCGCCGACGCCGGTGGTGCTGGTCACAAGCCTGTGTATGATTTCGCTTCCCATCGTGTTGTCGTCAGGTCCTCTCGGGCGCCGGCTTTTGCTCACCACCATTGCGATGGCGCTGAACTTGCTGTGCGACGCGCTGATCGCTGCCTCGTGGGCGTCGTTGTCGGGTTTCACGGAAACCAGTTACGAAACCGTCCTTGGGGACCCGGCGCTGTTCGCCTCGCTCGAGCTCATGCGTTTCGCGATGCAGCTCGTCGTTTCCTACGCGCTCATCTGGTTCGTCGAGCGCTTCTTTCCCGATGCGGCGGCTGCGGCCGACGACGAGGTGCCGGCGGTGCTGCGGCATTTCGCGTGGTTTCCGATTATGCAGTTCACGCTGCTGTCCATCGCGTTTTTCGTTATTACTTACCAGTGCGATCTCGATGCGGTCATGAACCTGGTGCTTTCCGTGATCGCCGGGTTGTGCGCCATCGTCGATGTGCTTTTGCTGCGGTCGTTTTCCCGTGCGAACCGCGCCGTGAAAGAGGCGGCGCGTGCCGAGGCGATGCAGGCGCAGCTTGACGAGTACCTGCGGTTTTACGAGC
>CAVBAM010000268.1:0-2873 GCA_963593315.1 Candidatus Methanomethylophilaceae archaeon
ATGAAACGAGGCCCGCGATCGCGGGCCTCGTTTCATCATTGATTCATTGTTGCAGCTTGGCCGGCTGTTTTAGTAGCCGGATGAAGAGCCGCTTCCCGAGGTGCCGGAGTTGCTGCTGGAGCCGCTGCCCGAGGTGCCGGACGTGCCGCTGCCGGAGTTTCCGCTCGTGGAGCCCGAATTGGTCGTATCGCCCGAAGTAGAGCCGCTGCCGCTGTTGCCGCTGCCGGACGACGAACCGGTGCTCACGATGAGGTGCACGGTCTTGTTCGGTGCAAGCGAGCTGCCGGCGGAAGGCGTCTGGCTGATGACCTTGCCGGAAGCGACGCTGCTGCTGGACTGGTATTCGGTGGTGACCTGGAAGCCCTCGTTGTTCAGCGTGGTGATGGCGGTTCCCTCGGTGCTGCCGACGACGTTGGGCACGGTGGAGGTTTCGGGGCCCTTGCTGACCACGAGGTTGACGGTGCCTTCCTCCTTCAGCTTCTCACCTGCGGAAGGCGATTGGCTGATGACCTTGCCGGATTCGACCGTGCTGGAGTACTGCTCCTCGACGGTGACGTAGAAGCCCGCGTTGTTGAGCGTGCTGGTGGCGGCGCTGCGCGTCTGGCCGACGACGTTGGGCACGCTGCTGCCTTCGCTACCCAGCGACAGGTAGTAGGTGACCACGGTGTCCTTGGCAACCTTCGAGCCGGCGGCCACGTCCTGACGCGCCACCTTGTCCTTGGCGACCGTGTCGGAGTATTCGGCGGTGCCGGCCTGGTACTTCAGCCCGTTCGCCTGCAGGGCTTTCTTCGCCTCTTCAGCAGTTTTACCGGTGAGGTCGGGCACTTCGATTTCCTGCTTGCCCTGCGAGACGGTCAGGTTGATGGTGCTGCCCTTGGCCTTCTTCGTCTTGGCCGTCGGGTCCTGGCTGATGACCTTGCCCGTATCGACGGTGTCGGAATAGGTTTGCGTGACGGTGCCCACGGTGAAGCCGGCGGACTGGATTTGCGCCTTGGCCGCGTCGAGCGTCTGACCCGTGACGCTGGGCACTTCGATCTGCTCGTTTTCGCTGGAGTTGCCGCCGAGCGCGAACGCCGCGATGGCGATCAGCGCGATGACCGCCACTACCGCGACGATGACGCCGGCGATCTTCTTGCCGTTCTTCTTCGGCGCGGTGTTGTCCGAGCGGAACGACTGCGCCTGCGTGCCGTTCTGCGCGCCCATGTTGCCGCCCACGGCCGGCATGACTGCCGTGCCGTCGCCCATGTTGTTCATGGGGGCGACGACGCCGGCCATGACCTGGGTTTGCGCGCTGGTGAAGTTGTCCCCGAACATGACGGGACGTCCGGCGAGGAAGTCGTTGAGCGCCGAGCGCATGTCCTTGGCGGTGGCGAAGCGCTCCATGGGGTTTTTCGCCATGGCCTTCATGATGATGGCCTCGAGCGACGGATCGACTTCGGGGTTGATCTCGCGCGGCGGGACGGGCTCGTCCTGCACCTGCTTCATGGCCACGCTCACGGCATCGGGGCCGTCGAAGGGCAGCTGGCCGGTTGCGGATTCGTAGAGCACCACGCCGAGCGAGTAGATGTCGCTGGCGGCGGTGAGTTCCTTACCCTGCGCCTGTTCAGGCGAGATGTAGTGCGCGGTGCCGAGCACGCTGGAGGTTTGCTCCTTGGTGGAGTTCTTGGCTCGCGCGATGCCGAAGTCCATCACTTTGACGTTGCCGTCGGGCTGGACCATGATGTTTTGCGGCTTGATGTCGCGGTGGATGATGTCGAGGCCGTGGGCCACGGACAGCGCCTGGCATACCTGGCTGCCGATTTCGGCGACCTTGCGCTGGTTGATGGCGCCGCGCTGCTTGATGGCGGTCTTCAGGTCGGAACCGCGTACGTACTCCATGACGATGTAGTACGTGCCGTCGTCCTGGCCCCAGTCGTACACGTTGACGATGTAGGGGCTTTGCAGGTTGGCGGCGCTTGCGGCTTCCTGCTTGAAGCGCTGCGTGAAATTCTCGTCTGCGGCGTATTGCGGGAGCATCACCTTGACCGCTACCAAGCGCCCCAGGACGTTGTCCTGCGCGCGGTACACCTCGGCCATGCCGCCGATGCCGATGCGCTCGGTAATTTGGTATCGGTTGTTGAACACCCGGCCGATCATGTTTCCGGTCACGTCTAAACTCCTTTTGGTCACATGCGGGCTTGGTTAGTGATTCCCACCATAATACCGCGCCCAACACCGTTTATCTATAAAAGGCCTTGAACTTCCAAAGCTGTTTTCAGGATGTCGTGGGCCTTCTGCGTGCCCACGCCCTCGTCGCCGTCCTCGATGACGACCGCGACCACAACCTCGGCGTCGTCTGCGGGCGCCATGCCCACGAACCAGCTGTCGTTGGTGGTGGCTTTCTCCGCGGTGCCCGTCTTTCCGGCAACCTCGACGCCGTCGATCTGCGCCGCCGTGCCGGTGCCGCTCTTCACGACGCCCTTGAGCACCTCGCGCACGCGTTTGGCGGTGTCGGAGCTGATGGACGTGCGCAGCTTTTCGGGCGTTGCGGTGAACGAGCGCTCGCCGTTGGCGTTGTAGATGCCGTCGACAAGGTAGGGCTTCATTTCGTCGCCGTTGTTGGCGATGGCGCTTCCCACCATGGCCATCTGCAGGACGGTTGCCTGCGGGCCGGCGGGGCTTTGGTGGTTCAGCGGGTTGACGGGCTCGCCGGCGGCGGCCCATGCGGTTTCCCATTCGGTCATTTCCGACGGGTCGGCCATGAGCGAGGTGTACATGGTCAGCGGGAAGTCGAAGGTTTGGTTGAAGCCGAAGCTTTCCGCGCCCGCGACCAGCGCCTCGGCGCCCATCTGCACGCCGAGCTGGCCGTAAACGGTGTTTGCCGACCACCAGGT
>CAVBAM010000269.1:0-2860 GCA_963593315.1 Candidatus Methanomethylophilaceae archaeon
TGTCTTACCTGGCAATAGAAGCGGCGAGCCTGTTCTTCATCGAGTAACATCGATTTCTAGTGGTGAAGTTGCAGTTGTGGGCGATAATGCTTGTGCGGCATCCACGGTGCCCGTTTCGCAGCTAATCGGGCAAGTTACGAAGATGCGCCTTGAAGGGGATGAGGGGTGGTGCGCTTTGCCTCATATGCTTCTTGCGGAAGATATTGCGCGATTGTCGTGCCATATTGCTACAGGTGGCGATGATGTTTTACAGCTTAAACTTAAACGGCGTGAGCTATGTGCCTTTTTGAGAGCGGAGCTAATGGGGCAAGGGCGCAGCTAAAATCAGCATACCCTTTGTCGCTTCAATCTCAGCAACCGTGTACACTTATCAAGGGCGGCGGCCGTTGCGGCTGGCCGCTCTTTTCGTACCCGCAAGGTATCTTCCAAAGGAGGCATGCTTCATGCAGGCTGAGTTCATCGTCCATGAGAACAACACCCCGCTGCCGACCATCCATGTCATCAGCGACTCGGTGGGTCTTACCGCCCAAGCCCTCGCGCGGGCTGCGGCGGCGCAGTTCGGCGTCACCAACCCCAACATCGAGGTGCTGCCCCACGTGCGCTCCTCCGACGAGGTAAAGCGCTTCATCGACGAACACGGCGAGCTGCACAAGCGCACGCGCGGCGACGAGCGCCTGCTCATCTTCTACACGCTCGTCGACGGCGACTTGCGCAAGGAGCTGTCGGAATACGCCGCCAGCAAGCCCAACGTGGTGGCGGTCGACCTCATGACCGACGCCATGAACGCCATCGCGGAGCTTTCGGGCAAAACCCCCAGCAAGCGCCCCGGCGGCCTGCACGTGGCCGACCAGCACTACTTCAAGCGCATCGAGGCCATCGAGTTCACCATCGCCCACGACGACGGGCGCAACCCGCAGGAGCTGACGCAGGCCGACATCGTGCTTCTGGGCGTGTCGCGTTCCTCGAAAACCCCGACGTCCATCTACTTGGCGCAGGCGGGTTACAAGGTGTCGAACATCCCGCTCGACCCCTCCACCGAGCCGCCGGCGCAAATCTACGACGTCGACCCCACGCGTCTGTTCGGATTGATGACCACACCCGACGTTTTGGTCGGAATCCGCCAGCGCCGGCTTGGAAATGCTTCCGTCGTGGCATCAAAATATGCCGACCCCGAATACGTCTATCAAGACTTGGAAGAGGCGCGCAAACTGATGCGAAAACTGGGCTGCATTGTCGTTCACACCGAAAATCGCGCCGTTGAGGAAACCGCTCAAGAGATTTTGCGGTACTACGAGAGAGTTCACCCCGCTGGTGCTGATATGATATCGAAGTCCTGAAGCGTTGCGCTTCGGGACGCTCGAAAGACTTAGGTGAGGAGTTAAAAAAGTGACTGCAGAAGTCAAGCGTGTGTACGCGTTCGGCCACGACGCCGAGGGCAACAACGTTACCGAGGGCAACACGAACATGAAGGCCGTGCTTGGCGGTAAGGGCGCCAACCTGGCCGAGATGGCCAACATCGGTCTGCCGGTGCCTCCCGGGTTCACCATTTCCTGCCAGACGTGCATGGAGTACGCCAACGCCGACAACACCTGGCCCGAAGGCGCGCTCGAAACCATTCACGAATATCGCGAGGATCTTGAGCGCCGCATCGGCAAGAAGATCGGCGACGCCGAAGATCCGCTGCTGGTTTCCGTCCGTTCCGGCGCCCCCATGTCCATGCCGGGCATGATGGACACGGTTTTGAACCTCGGCCTGAACGACGAATCCATCAACGGCCTGATCAAGCAGACGGAGAACCCGCGCTTCGCATGGGACTCCTACCGCCGCTTCATCCAGATGTTCTCCAATGTCGTCATGGGTCTCGACGGCGACCTGTTCGAGAACGCCATCACCGCCATGAAGAACATCCGCGGCGTGAAGTCCGACACCGACCTGACGGCCGATGACCTCAAAGAGCTGGTCGGCGAGTTCAAGGGCATCTTCTCCGAGAACGTCAACGGCCAGGAGTACCCGACGCTCGTCGTGGACGGCAAGGTCGCCTTCCCGCAGGACCCGATGGTGCAGCTGCGTCTGGCCATCGAGGCCGTGTTCGGCAGCTGGAACAACGAGCGCGCGGTCATCTACCGCAAGCAGAACAAGATCTCCGACGACCTGGGCACCGCCGTCAACGTGCAGTGCATGGTCTTCGGCAACAAGGGCAACACCTCCGCCACCGGCGTGGCGTTCACGCGCAACCCCGCCAACGGCCAGAAGGAATTCTACGGCGACTACCTGGTCAACGCCCAGGGCGAGGACGTCGTCGCGGGCATCCGCAACACCTCCCCGATCGCCGAGCTCAAGCACGTCGACGGCCTGCAGGAAGCCGGCCAGCAGCTCGAGGACATCTTCGTCCTTTTGGAGAACCACTTCCGCGACATGATGGACATCGAGTTCACCATCGAGCAGGGCAAGCTCTTCATGCTGCAGACCCGCGTCGGCAAGCGCACCGCCGCCGCCGCGCTGCATATCGCCATCGACATGGAGCGCGAGGGCCTCATCACCAAGGAAGAGGCCGTCATGCGCGTCAACCCCGAGCAGCTCGACCAGCTGCTGCACCCGCAGTTCGACAAGAACGCCGAATACGACGTGCTGGCTCGCGGCCTGAACGCCTCCCCGGGCGCTGCCGTGGGCGAGGCCGTGTTCTCCGCCGCCGACGCCGTGGCCGCCGCCGAGGCCGGTCGCAAGTGCGTGCTGGTTCGCTGGGAGACCACGCCCGACGACTTGGCCGGCATGATCGCCGCCGAGGGCATCCTCACCTCCCATGGTGGCAAGACGTCGCACGCGGCCGTTATCGCCCGCGGCATGGGCGCCCCGTGCGTCT